>JABLXG010000014.1 GCA_013178165.1 Anaerolineae bacterium | reverse complement strand
GTCCGAGAATGCCCTGATCCCTTTGTGTTGAGCAGATACTTGTGCTGCGTTTGGCTTAGCTTGAACCACGACCTTGATGCCTCTGGGCTGTGGCGGCTTGATCCTGCCCCAAATTTGGAATGCACTCGAATACTGCGCCGGGCAGATCAGCTTTGCCGAGTTTGACGCCAGTGTACAGGGCTGGATCAACCACGTGCGCTATGCCGACACCTGGGGGCTGAGAAGGTATGTGCTGGGTAAAGGGTTTAGCCGGGAGTCCGGGGGCGTGGATCGGCTACTGGGATCCCGCGCCGATACAGGCCTGCATAGTTCTGGTATGCCAGGGTAAATCTTTACGGCTCCAGAGGCAGAATTGTGCCGTTGGCAAAGCCTACCAGCGTAGGGTGTTGTTGCCCGTTTCCAGGTAGAACCGCAAGGGCTGGCGACTCTGGAGAAAAGACTGAGGATGTCGTCCAGTGCTGACCTGAATCGCGGGAAATAACAAGACGGTCATCCAGCAAGACCCAGAGTTCTTGGGGGGATGCTGAGGGGATGATAATGGCATTGACTGCACCACTGATATGATCCGACTCTATCCGTTCCCAGGTATCACCGTTATCCCCGGACATATACAGACCATTGGCCTCAGTGCCAGCAAACCAGCGATGATCCCGCCCAAAATCTGGTGAAGGGCAAAGGCTGAGTACGGGGGCAGCGTCCATCGGGAACGATACGCTACGCCAGGCCCGCCCGCCATTTTTGCTGCGGAAAATGCCGGTTTGCGTTCCGATGAAGATGGTCTGGTCATTACCGAAATGAGGCGAAAAAGCAGCTGCGTACACTGCCAGATCAAGCAGGCCGAAGTTCCACGGCTGCCACTGGACACCGCGATCGGTGGAGACGAAAACACCGTCTTCAGCTGTACCAGCGATTAGAACTCCATCTTGCTCGAAATTCGGCGAGATGGCCAAGGCGCTGATTAACGGTGCAGGAGGGGGAAGCACCGCTGCAAACCAGTCCACCCCACAGTTACTGGAACGCAGGATACCTCCTTTGACGCCGGCAAATATATTCTGGCCAAGAGCCGCTAAGGTGGTAGTAGCCAGAGGGCTATCCGTATCCGGTGCTTTATAGGCGAGTGACCAGCTGCGCCCACCATCATCCGACCGGTAAATTCCAGAAAAGCGGGCAGCAAAGCATGCATCCTGACAACGCGCCAGGCTGTAGACTGTATCTTGTGTCTGCTCAAAGCCCTGTATCATGAGCCAGCCTCTAGTCCCGGGCGATTTCCGGTTTGCGCAGATGTACGAAGGTATCAATCGTCAGTGCCAGCGCTGCTGTCGACACCGCATTGCGCACGGCAGCTTTTTGCACGGCAGCGCTATCAAGAATGCCCGCCTCTACAACATTGACAACTCGCTTTTGGACCACATCAAAGCCCATGGCGCTATCCTCAAAAGCCAGTCTGGCCATGATCTCGCTTGGATTGAAGCCTGCATTGGCGAAGATCGCACGCATGGGAGTGGCAAGAGCCTCGGAGAGAATATGGCAAGCTGCCCGCTCTGCAGACTCAGACGCGGTTTTACAGCGTTGCTCCAGAGCCGCGCAGCAATTCAGTAACGCCAGTCCACCGCCAGGGATCACACCGTCGCGCACTGCAGTACGTACCGCAGCGGCGGCCCGCTCCGCGATGGTTTTACGCATCTCGATTTCTGAGTCGGTTGCCCCGCCAATCCATAGTGTGGCTGAGCCGCCCATCAAGCGACCTAGACGTTGCTGAAGGCGCTGGCGCTGCTCAGAGTCCTGCGTGAGGCGGAAGCGTTTCTCAAGACTGGCGAAGTGTTCCCGCAGGCGGCGGGGATTCCCACGCCCGCCAATGATGCCAAACGTTCGCTGCTCTGCCCAAACACGCCGAGCCTGCCCAAAGTGCTGCTGCGTCACCTGTTCGAGTGTCTCGCCGGTGGCGGTCAGGAGCGGCATTGCGCCGGTGAGAATGCTCAGATCTTCCAGCGCTGCCAGACGATCTTCTGGGTTCAGCCCAGGCAGCTTAATGGCCATCGCTTTGAACTTGTCGATCCGCTTGTTGGCCAGAATAACTGACATGGCGCGGTCGGTCATGTTCCGCAGAATTAGAACCAGTGCCGGGATGTCTGCGTCAGCGGCCACTTTAAGCACCGGGAACAGATCGCGCGGCTCATCAACCTCAAAGTCACAGATGAAGATCGCCGGGTTCTGATACTCCGCCCGGAATATCTCCTGTTTGTCAACCATCTCGCGGGAGAACAGTCCTGTTGGGTAATAAACCCCTTCGACGTATTCCCGTTTGAGACCGCGTCCGTAACCTTTACGGATGTCAACCTGACCGTATTCGCCGACTGTGTCGAATATTTCCCCCAGCAACTCAGCCATTTCAGGGTCGTGGCACAGGGATTGAGCGATTCTGGTCAGGGCTGCCTGGCCTTCTACGCGAAAGGTCATCCGGTCAAGCTCAGCCAGGATAAGCGGCAGGGTGTTTTCCAGATATTCGCGGAGCCGCATGGCGTTTTCGCCGGCAGTCAGGTAGCGCAGACCTGCATCATAGATGGCCTGGAAAAGTACAGCGGCCGTCGCCGTACCGTCGCCAACATCCTCCTGCTGGCGGCGAATCATCGCCCGAAGCAGCATAGCCCCCATATCTTCATCACGGTCAGCCAGTTCAATGATCCGGCGGGCAATGATCCCGCCATTATCAATGACCTCTGGTGGCTTCTGTGACTTGTTGTGTATGGGTTCGATGGCTACTACGCCTCCAACAGGCCCTAAAGTCGGTCGGATGGCATTGACCATGCTGTGAATACCACGCTGCATGGCGGCATGGACTCTGGGCTGGAAAACCACTCCTGGCCGTTGTGTCAGTTTCATGGGCTAGCCTTTGATACCACCCATCATCAGGCCTTCGATCAGGTAGCGCTGGCCGAAGATGTAGATGATGATCACCGGGATTGTGGACAGTACGATCCCCGCCAGCACAACAGAGATACTGCCCGTCGCCATGTAACCCTTCAGGTCGACGATACCAAGCGTGATCGGGAAGCGGTCTTTGGTGTTCATAAAGACCAGCGGCGTAAAGTAGTCATTCCACTTAGCGTTGAAGGTCAAAACGGCCAGGATAGCCAGCCCTGGTGAAGCCAAGGGGAAGTAAATCTGGCGGAAGATCTGCCACTGATTGGCGCCATCGATCATGGCAGCTTCTTCAAAGTCGCCAGGGATTTGCAGGAAATACTGCCGCAGCAAGAAGATGCCGAATGCTGTGGATAGGCTAGGGATGATCAGCGCCCAGAGCGTGTCGTTGATTCCCAGTCCTCGTGAGATCAGAATGAACACCGGGATGATCGTTGCCTGGCCAGGGATCATCA
Source organism: Anaerolineae bacterium (assembly GCA_013178165.1). NCBI lineage: Bacteria > Bacillati > Chloroflexota > Anaerolineae > Anaerolineae bacterium. The sequence continues at coordinate 56,515 of JABLXG010000014.1, read as the reverse complement.
TAGTGGCCAAGACCATCCAAAACAGAAAGTTCCGGCCCGGAAAGCGCAGCCGGGCAAAGGCATAACCAGCCAACGATGCGGTAACGATCTGGCCAGCGACAACCGTAATAGTGATGATGAAGCTGTTGGTCATCTGACTCCAGAAAGGAATCCGCTCGAAGACCTCGTTGTAGTTGCTGAAGTCCATGTCGACCGGAATCCACTCTGGCGGGACACTGAACGATTCTATCGGCTGACGCAACGAGGTGGAGACCACCCAGACAAGGGGCATCAGCGTCAGCACAGCAATGACAAACAAGAACAGCAGGCGAACCCAGTCTCCTGGCTTGCGTGGGATAGTCCTGGACAGCCTGTTTGACCAGGCGCTACTGTGCGTAGCCATTCTAGGTGATGTCGTGGTCACGGCGTTCCTCCTAACTGTAGAAGACCCAGCGGCGGCTGAGCGCAAATTGGATGCCGGTCACGAGCAGGATCACGGCGAAGAGAATCAGGGCAATAGCTGAACCGTAACCGAAAGCCAGGTTGCCAAAGGCGTTCTCATACATCAGCATCACCACAGTACGACTGGCATCGCCGGGACCCCCGCGCGTCATGATGAACGGCTCATCAAAGAACTGGAGCATCTTGATGATGTCCGTCACAGTGGCGAACAGGATAGTCGGACTCAGCAGAGGAAGCACCACGCTTTTCAACCGTCGCCAGCCATACGCCCCATCTACCTGGGCCGCTTCAAGAATCTCAGTTGGTAGAGAGCTGACCCCACCCAGATAAATGATGAAAGTGAAACCCAAATTGCGCCAGACTGTCGTGAGAGAAACGGACCACAGCACCACATTACTATCAGTCAACCAGGAGATTTTGGGGATACCAAGCAATCCCAGGTAGTAGTTGATAACCCCAAAATCGCGGTGAAACATATAACCTAGCGTCACGGCTACCGCTGCGCCAGAGAGCAGCACTGGCAGGAAGTATGACGTCCGGAAAAAGTAGCTCAGTGGGCGGCTGGCCAGGCGATGCACTGAAAGTGCCAGCGCCAGAGCTAAGATTTCCAGCATAACCACAGTCATTATGACCAGCAGAAATGTGTTCCTGAAGGCCGTGAAAACGCGCGGATCGCTGAACAGCCGGGTGAAATTCTCGAAATTAATGAACTCTGGCGGCCGGAAGACATTCCATTTAAAGAAACTCAAAGCGAATGTAGCGATCATCGGGCCGATAATGAAAATCAGCAATCCGATGATAGATGGCGCAATAAACAGATAACCCAGCAACGCACGCTGGCGTCGGATACCTTCCATTGTGTCGGCAGCAAGCCACTGGGTGATCCGATTGCGTTTCGGCTGTATGGCTTGAGAGACCATTCCGCAGCCTCCTGTTCAAGTACCCTGGGGAGCCAGGGACGGCTCCCCAGGGATTGCCTTACATTGCTGACTATTGCCGAGCGTACAGCGCCTCGAGTTCGGCCTGCATACCGTCCAGCGCTTCCTTGGGGGTCATGTCGCCATTAACCGCCAGGCCGGTGAACCGGGTGTAGATGTCAGTCATTTCGATGGAGAAGACCGGGGCCGGAATCGGGCCAGTATCCGGACGCTCATCCAGCGTGGCATAGAAGACCTGCCAGTTGGCCGGGCCGGTGACCGAGTAACGCTCTTCGTTATTCATCGAGCGGCGCACCGGGGTTGTCAGAGTCACCGGGTTGAAGAGACCGCAGATTTCCATGATCTCCTTCTTGGTGGTGAACTTGACGAACTCCCAGGCTTCATCTTCATGCTGGCTCCCGTTCAGGATCCAGGCTGCACCAACACCGAGTTGATGGCGCTGGGACTTCCAGGCTGGCCAGAACTGGACGTCAAATGCATCCTTGGGCATGCCTTGATTGTACAGGTTTCCGGACCAGAAACCACCAGCCGGGGTCATGCCCAGCTTGCCGCTGGTGAAGAAGCCCGTCAGTGTTTCGCCTGTGCCCATGCCCACTTCTGGCGTCAGACCATCCCGCGTGAGCGAGACGACGAACTCCAAGGCTTCCAGCATTTCCGGATTGTTGGCCTGTGGAGCTGGCCAGCGCCAGCCGCCGCCGCGACCCTGGGCCTTGGGATCATCGGCATAGAAGGTTTCCCACATCCATTCGCCACCGGGGGCACGCTCTTCCACCAAGAAGTTGGTGTTGTTGACGAAGAACCAGGGTGTCCAGCTACCCCACAGCCGGTTTGTCCAGCCATAGCCATAAGAGCCATCGATGCCGGTCATGGCGCGGGCGTATTCAACAAAGTCATCCTTCGTCCACTCCGCAGGCGGCATCTCCAGCCCGGCCTTGGCCAGCAGCTCCGTGTTGAAGTACATGTTGGCAGCATTGAAGTCACGAGGCAGCTGGTACAGGTCGCCTTCGTACATCATCGTCTCGGTCAGTACCGGGCTGACGTCAGCGAAGTACTCGGCCAACTCTTCCTTGGAATCCAGCACCCGCTGAGTCAGAGGCAGGGCAAGACCTTCACCAGCATACAGCTGGGTCGCTTCTGTCGCTGCATAGCCAATGTCAACCGGTGTCCCGGCAGCCAGTTGGGAGAGGATCTTGCTGGCGACCTCAGCATGGTCAATGCCAGTTACGGTCACGTACTCAATGTTGACGTTCGGGAATTGCTGCTTAAAGGCTTCCACGACTTCCGCGTAGTACTGTTCGTTTTCCTGGAAGCGCAGGGTGATGGTGTCCTGTCCTGGCGGCGCGGCGAAGATTTTTGTGCTGGAAACCAGGCCGGTGCTCATCGCTACCGCGCTTGCGGCGGTAAGTTTGAGCATCTCGCGACGACTTATTTTGGTAGTCATTGTGCACTCCTTCTAGATTCTTGCACTAACAAACGGACCTGCTTCCACACGACTTACTTGGCTGTAGACCTCCTTTTTCTCCCGGCCTATCTCATTCTTAGACCGGCCAGATCGATGCCATCTTCCACACTTCCAGCGAGGCCAGATGGCCATCGCTGTTGTGCGCAAAAAGGGTAAGCCCCGTGCTGTCGGTGCGCGTAGGATACGCCCGACTGACAATGCTGGTGCGTTGATTAGCGATGATCTCGATTACGGAGCCATCCAGCAGGATGCGGAGCTGCAACCGTTCGCCGGGCATCAATGGATGCGGGGCGGCATGAGCATAAGGATTCACCCCATCGGCCAGACTGGACTGCATCCGCTCGACAATCAGGCGCTGGGTTGGAGCATCATAGAGGATGCGCGTTCTTTCCTGGCCGTCCGGTGTAGCAAGTACACTCAGACCGAACAGACCTTTTTGACCAGGCTCGAATTCGGCCACAATGTCCAGGGCGTGACCGTCTGGTTCCAAGCGCATTTCCTCGGCAAGGGTGCTCAAGGAGATGTCAGCGTAGCGCTGGTGCTCACCACGCAACTGTTCCACCTCTGGTGCGGGAGTCGTGCCCAGGCGATGATCAGGGAGTAGCGTGAGTACACGCGGGATTGATTGCACACCTGACCAGCCTGCAGCAAGCTGTTTTTCGACTGTGCGGTCTTCACGTAGCCAGCCCCACAACAGGCGGCGGCCCCGATCATCCTGCATGGTAAGGGGGGCATACAGCACGCCGTAATCAAAAATACCCTCTACTTCCGGGAAGAAACGATGCTCTTTGTATTCCCCAACGAAGTAGAAGACCTTGGCAGTGCGCTCTGGATCGATATGAGCGGAGAGGATCAGCACCCACTTGTCACCTAGCCGGAAAAAGTTGGGACACTCCCAGGTACGCCCGGTCTGTTCCATCCGGCCAATGAGCAACGGGTTGAGATATTCCCAGTGGATCAGGTCGGGCGATCGATACAGAAATACCGTTCCGCCAATACCTTCCACACGGGAAGCTAGCAACAAGTACCAGCCATCATCCTCTCGCCACACGAAGGGATCACGGAAATCACGCCGCTGGCGCGCCTCGGCAGGAATTTGACTGATTACCGGGTTAGCGGGATATTGCTGCCAGGTCAGCAAGTTATCGCTGCTGGTGGCAATGCCCTGTGCCTGATTTTCACCGCGTTTGCCACGCACGCCCGTATACATGAGCGTTGGCACGCCGTTGTTGTTGATTGCACAGCCGGACCAGCAGCCCCCTTCATCCCATCCTCCAGGAGTTGGCTTGAGGGCAATCGGCAGGTCCGTCCAATGAATTAGGTCAGAGCTGACGGCATGGCCCCAATGCATGTTGGCGTGATAAGCCCCATCAGGGTTGTACTGATAGAACAGATGATATTGGCCATCCCACTGAATAAGACCGTTTGGATCGTTCATCCAGTTGGCAGGCGGCAAGAAATGATATTGAGGACGCTGGTGATCGTTAAAGCGGTGCTGGCGACGTAGTGAACTGACGGAGTCCATATGTGCGCTCGCCGGGATTATCCGCATTCAGGCGGTTAACCAGGGCTGAGCTTCTCCTTTCACGGTCAATCCGGTACATGATCGGTATGCTCATCCAGACAGGCTTCCTGGCCCGATGAGCCTACCTAGCCGTAACCCCCAAAAATCTCACCCCTCAAATAGATTGTCGTTCGACGTATGGACAGGGTAGCTTGACCTGCACTGGCTCTAGCGGCTTCCCTGCCCCACTCAACAGGTACTCAACCGCCCACTGCCCCATTTCGAGATGGGGTAACGCCATTGTCGAAAGTGGCGGAGAGAGCGTGGTGGCCACATCGATGTGATTGTCAAAACCCATCACAGCGACTTCATCAGGTATGGCGATACTCAGTTCATGCAAGGCGCGATAAGCCTGCGCCGCAATTCGGTCCTGGGCACAGAAGATAGCTGTTGGCCGCTCAGCGCGATTCATGAGTTCCATGGCACTGACATAACCATGGCCACCGGCTCCCTCATCTCCGCCATGTATAATGAGGTTCGGGTCGTATAAGCCATGGGCTTGCATCGCTGCGGTATAACCAGCCAACCGACCCTCGATGGCTGGTTTGGCTTCTCCGCCGAGATTGATCAGCCCGATGCGGCGATGTCCCTTACGGATGAGAATCTCAGTTGCCTCATAAGCTGCGCCAAATTCATCCGGCACAACCGAAGGCAGAGAGCGATCCGGCAAAAAACAGTCCACCAGGACTGCAGGAACTTCGTGGATCGCGTCGGGTAACTGAGCCTGACGATGGAACATCGAAGCATAGATGATGCCATCGACCCCTCGCTCCAGCATCATCTCGATAGCCTCATACTCGATCGCTTGGTTGCCGTCGCTGTTGACAACTAGCACCAGTTTTCCGTAGTCCCAAGCGACCGCCTGAGCACCCTTGATGATGTTGACGGCAAACTGTGTAGAAGCGATCTCATCGGTGATGAAGCCGATCACCTGGGATTTGCCAGTACGCATCTGGCGGGCCGAAAAGCTGGGGCGATAGTTCAGTTCTTCGATCGCCTTGAGCACTTTGGCGCGAGTGGAATCGCTGACATGAGGGTGATTGTTGAGGACGCGCGATACCGTGCCCGCGCCTACACCAGCATGGGTCGCAATATCACGGATTGTGCTCTTGGCTGACCTGACAGATGACATGGAAACGATTCCAGCCCAGGTCAAAAAAAGATATTGGAATGCATTCCAATGCTAGCACGAATGCGATTTTGCTGTCAAGTGATATTGAAATCCGGGAGTGTCTAATTTCAAGGATACACGAAATCTTTCAGGTGAGCCGGGTAAGCCGGGAACTGGCGTTTGAATAACTGGCGGCGGTTCCAGGCAAACACAAACAACTTGATAGAACGCCAGAGGGCGTGAATGCACCGAGAAAAGCAACGCGACTTACGCGCCAGCCGCGCCAGATAGTGACGGAGTTCAGCATTGTCCGCTTCAACGGAATAGGTCTGGCTCTTGTCGGTCAGGGCCTGATGACGACCGGGATAGTACACCAGTGTGTGATAGGTTGAGAAGTCGTCCGAAAATACCGCCGGGCCTGAGGATTACGGTCGAGCATGGCTTGCAGCGCCTCTGTGCTCCTTTCCCAGACCACATCCCAGCCGACAATGCAGCGACTGGCTCGGTCGACCTGGGTGATCACGTAGACGACGTTTTTTTACGCTCAACGAAGGTGAACAACTCATCGAGTTCTTCCACCTCAATGGGCTCGGCAGGAGCCGGCGGCGGATCGGGCAATTGATCAGCGTGGGCTTTGACCCAGTTGGCGACCGTTTGATGGTTGACTTTTAGCAGGCGCGCAATACGCCGAAAGTTCAGCCCATCAACATACATCTCCAGCGCCTGGCGCCGTATTTCAGCTGGATACCCGATGTCATTCGGCTGGGGCGTGTACTTGCGGCGGCACGCCTTACACAGATAGCGCTGGCTGCCTGAGGCATTCAGACCCGCTTTGACCTGCTGTTCGGTTCGGTGACAGTATGGACATTGGCTCATACCCCCATTTTACCCATATCTTTACCTTTAGACACTCCCTGAAATCCGGGAGTGTATTCTTGTCGGTTGAAATTCAAATCAGGTGATGGGGTTACCGCACTCCAAACCCCGTGACCATTTGGCGGCGGCGATGGCCATTGCGCGAAAGCTGCCGCGCATGACGTGTCGCACATCGTTGACCTTGCGCTTAGCCTTGCCGCTGTCTGACTTTCACCCGGCGTTCATGGTAACCCCCGATGCAACCCCCATCTCCACAGTGGCTTCCAATGGGGCATTGATACGCCGCGTCACACCACAGTGGCTAACTCCTTCTGTAAAACCCTGAAAGGTATTGTATTCTCTGCTCGATTTTCCTATGCTTATCATGACGCGATCCTTGGTGCGTTTGTTGATTGGCATCAAAACCTTACTTCGGATTCGCGTCTTTTCTATTCCAACCGACTTCGGTACATACACTACCTTCGGGCGGTTCTGTGAGGCGCAGGTGTGCTATAGTTATTGCTGATCCAGGTGGATAGAACTTGGGAGAACGCTGAGCAGGAAGGCACGGCATGACCATCCGCGCCGTTGCTGCTGATGAGCAGCTTACCGTTTACTACGGGCCGGGCACCTGGCGGTTGCACGGGCCGGACGGCCGCCCGGTGCTCGAAGTGCGCGCCGGGGTGATCTATTATCATCCGCTGTTCGGGCGCTGGCGAGACCTGCCGCCGGGCGATCACATCAGCGCCGATGGGCTGGAAGCGGTACAGGTGCACTGGGATGGCGGCTGGGCGGTGGGAATCACGCTGGCTCCCGGCGGGCCATGGCGGCGTCTGGTGCGCTGGGAAGACTCGCGGATGCTGATCACCGCCGATGATGTGGCGCGCGCCCTGGCCGATCTGACCGGCTGCCCGCTCCTGGCGGAAGAGCCGGAGCCGCCAGCGATTGTGCGGGTGAGTCCGGTCGGCGGTCAGGCAGTAACCGCCCCGGCGGCAGCCTCCCGGCCGGTGAGCGCTCCGCCTTCCCTGCCAGAGGAAGCAGCCAGCCCTCGGCCTTCTCCGGCGACGCCGGTCACTCCGGCGCCGGTCGCTCCGGTGGTGATAGCGCCGGAGATGCCGCCCGCGTCTTCTTCCGCCGCAGCGACGGCGACTGTGATCACTCCGCCGGTTGCGCCGCCGGTCTATACGGTGGACAGCGCAGCAGATATCCGCCTGCCACTGCGCCTGGGCGGTGGGGCACTACTCACGCGTGATCGGCAGGATCGGTTGCAGTTGACCATCCCCGTTCAGTCAGGTCGCGCCTCAGCGGCGATCACGTTTCTGGGGCTGCTGACGGTAGCCTTTTTTGCGGGGGTGATCTGGCTGTTGCGCGGCGGTTCTACCGGGATCAATCCGCTGCTTGGCCTGGTGATAGCCGGGGTAGCCCTGACCATGGTTGGCCTGCTGGGTGTGGTGCTGCTTGCCCGGCTGAACCAGCAATTTGAGCGCCGGATTGTCTTTGATCGGGCTGAACGGCTGATTACGTTTGCTCCTCCGGAAGCGTTTGATGGACGCCAGCGCGCTTCCCTGGCCAGCGTGCACGGGGTGCAATTGCGCGGGGCGGCCACCCGCCGACGCGGGCACCTGGCCTATCAGCGTACGGTTACCCTGATGCTGGAGAACGGCGATGTGCCGATCTTCCAGGAAATCCGGGAAGCCCCGCTGCCGCCCGATCCGGCGGTGATGCCGTCGCTGGCGGCGCTACGCCGTCAGGCGGATGAGCAGGCGGGGCCGTCGCTGGCGCGTGCGGCAGCGCGCGTGCTGGCGTGGTACCTGAAGGTCCCGCTGGCCGACGAGTAGCCAGCCATCACGGCCAGAGTCATCTGGAAGCCACTGACTGCAGGATATTTTCCGGGAGATCATCTGAGTCTCCCGGCCAGGGCCGCGCAGAATGGGTTGTATCCGCGTCCTGACAGGCCCGCCGGGGAGTGATCCGGAGGGCTGGCCGCTGACGCGATGCAGGTCGGGCGTGAGGGACCGATTGCAGCAGAGATAGCGCCTGGCCCGGTAATCCATCTGGCCTGAGCGCAGGGGAGGCAGGTGTGCATTCTGTCGCGCAGATCATCCACCGCCGTCGTCAACGCCGCCAGCGCAGCGGGCCGGGCGCGCCTGTGCTGGGCGGCGCTGCTGTTCTGGTGCTTGTGGTGGGGCTGATCGGGCTGGTAATCATTGTGGCCGGGGCGGCTGGTCTTAATCTCTACCTGAGTGTCGCCAGGGCCGTTCCTGATCAGCCGGGCGCTCCCCGGTTGGCTGTGGGCGGCCAGCCCTCGCTGCTTCTGGATAGGGAAGGGAAACGTATCCTCTACCAGATCGCTGATCGTCCGGCTGGCGAAAGCGCCTGGTTGTCGCTGCCGGAATTGCCGCCGGCCGTCTGGCAGGCGACGGTGGCCATCGAGGATGGTCGCTTTTTTGAGCGTCCCGGCTTCACCCTTCCGGCTCTGGTGAATGCCCTGTGGGATGCTCTGATCTTCGGGCAGATGAGCCTGCACGATCCGATCCTGGAATATCTGACGCAGCAGGTAATCATGCCTCTGTCGGAGTTGCCGGCCAGCCATCCTGACCGCGCCTATACAGATACGATTCTGATCATGGAATTGCGGCGGCGCTATTCTCGCCAGGAACTGCTGACCTGGTACCTGAACACAGCCCTGTACGGCAATGGCGCGTACGGGATCGACGCCGCTGCGCGCCTGTACCTGGGCAAAAGCGCCACCGGGTTGACCCTGAGCGAGGCGGCGCTCCTGGCAGGCATCCCGGCGCAGCCGCTGGCCAACCCGTTTGACCAGCCGGATGCTGCGTTCGAACGGCAGAAACTGGTGCTGGATTCGATGGCGGCCTACGCTTTCATTGGTCCTGATCAGGCTCAGGCGGCGGCCATCCGCCTGGAGGTGAGTCGCCCGCTGGCCCCGACGGATGTGGTCGCCCCGCACTACGCGCTGGCGGCCCGCCGCCAGGCCGAGTTGATTCTCCGGGACGCCGGTTACGATGGAGCGCGGTTGGTCGCGGAAGGCGGCCTGCGGATCACCACCACACTTGATCTGGAACTGCAGTATCAGGTGGAGTGCGCTCTGCGGACCCATATCACCCGGCTGAGCGGCGTGGACCCGGCGTTTGTGTATGCGACCGCGATCGGCGATCCCTGTGTTGCTGCCGCCTATCTGCCGCCAATGCGCCCGGAAGACATCGGGCTGGCTCACGGGGTGACAAACGGCGCGGCGGTAGTGATCGATTCGGCTACTGGCGAAGTGCTGGCCTACGTGGGCAGCGTGGATTACTGGAATGAGGGCCTGGGTGGGGCGCTGGACTCCGCCGCCCGCGCCTATGAAGCGGGCAGCATGTTACGCCCGTACATCTATCTGACGGCGCTCTCGCAGGGCTACACAGCGGCGACCATGACCCTGGATGTGCCCCTGACGATCGGCGAGGCGTCGGCCCCTCTGGAGGTAGCTAACCGCAATGGCATCCATGCCGGGCCGATCAGCCTGCGCGAGGCGCTGATCCGCGATGCCACCCCGCCTGCGGCGCAGGTGATGAACCTGGTCGGCGCACCGAATGTCGTACGGACGGCGCATAGCATGGGCCTGACTACCCTGCGGGACAGCCCATCCAGCTATGACTCATCGCTGGCTGTCACTGGCGGCGAGGCCACGTTGCTTGACCTGACGTATAGCTTCAGCGTGCTGGCCAATGGCGGCCACATGGTCGGAACGCGCGTCCCGGTTGAGCTGGAAGCGCCCGGTTTCCGGGCGCTGGATCCGGTGATGGTGCTGCAGATCACTGATGCACAGGGAGCGGTGCTGTGGAGCTATGAGCCGCAACACCGCGATACCCTTGATCCAGCCCTGGCCTACCTGATGAATCATATGCTTAGCGATCGCGGGTTGCGGGCGCGCGTGTTTGGCGCGTCCAACGTGTATGATATTGGCCGGCCGGCGGGCGTTTACGCCGGGCTGGCAGCGGACGGACGCGACCTGTGGGCGGTCGGTTATACGCCGCAGCGTAGCGTGGGGGTGTGGCTGGGCAATGTTGACCGCAGCCCGACGGTGGGACTGGATGCAGGCAACGGCCCGGCGTCGCTCTGGTACGCGATTCTGCGCTATACCGTCGAGCGCGATGGCCTGCCGGTGGTGGATTGGCCGCGGCCAGCGACCATTGTGGAGCAACAGGTCTGCGCCATCAGCGGTCTCCTGCCCACCCGGTATTGCCCTGTAGTAACGGAGGTCTTCGCTCAGGGAACCCAGCCAGTGCGCCAGGATACGTATTACCAGATGGTGGAGGTTAACCGCCAGAATGGTCGCCGGGCTACCGCCAGCACGCCGCGCGATCTGGTGGAGCAACGGGTGTACTTTACCTATCCGCCAGAGGCGCAGGCCTGGGCCGCGGCACAGGGTATTCAGGGGCCGCCGGAGGAGTATGACGTGGTGGGCCTGCCGCCGATCCTGGGGCCAGTGGCCATCCTGGAGCCGGATCCGCTGGCTTATGTACGCGGGGTGGTGGAGGTGCGTGGCAATGCCACACTGCCCAACTTTGAATATTACCAGCTTGCTTATGGCGCAGGGCTGAACCCGACCGATTGGACGCAGATCGGTGAACGGGTTTACATCCCGGCGCGCGGTGCGCTGCTCGGTCAGTGGGATACGACTGGCCTGGAGGGGCTGTACAGCCTGCGGCTGACGGTGGTAGCGGCGGATCAGGCCGTGCAGGAGAGTATCATCCAGGTAACGGTAGACAACACGCCCCCGCAGGTCAGCATAACTGTGCCGGAGGGTGGGGCGGAAATCCGCGTTTCAGGACTGAATCCGGTGCTGGAACTGGGAGTCGCCTATGCCGATAACGTGGGCGTGACGCAGGTGGTCTACTACTTCGATGGCGAACCAATCGCCACGGCCAGCGAAGCGCCCTTCAGGGCTTCCTTTGTGTTGGACGCATTGGGATCGCATAGTGTGTGGGCAGAAGCCTTTGACGCTGCCGGCAATAGCGTCCTCAGCGAGCGGGTGAGCTTCACGGTACGCCGCGACCTGGACTAACCGGGCCTGAGAGCGAGGCAGCGACCTGCTATTCGCAGGAGGGAACGTGGTGGATACTTTGCAGTCGTTGCAGGCGGCCCAGGGAGCGGAGTTCAGCGATGGAGCCTTGCCGCCGTTGCACTTCGGTGATCTGGCCGCGGAGTACCGGGCGGCGCAGGAATCAGCGGTCCTGGTCGACCGGCGGGATGAAGGCCGTCTGGAACTGACCGATCGCGATCGGCTGGCGATTCTCAACCGCATCTCCACCAACGCCGTTGCTGATTTACCACCGGGGACAGGACGGGCAACTGTCCTGACGACGCCGATCGGGCGGATCATCGATCGGCTGGTGCTACATAACCTGGATGAGGAGCGCACGCTGGTTCGCACCGGCCCGGGGCGCGGGGCACGGGTGACGGCCTATTTGCAGCGTAACGTGTTTTTTCGTGACCGGATGCAGATCCGCGACGTGACCGGCGAATGGGCGCAGCTGGTGTTGTACGGTCCGCGGGCCTGGGTGATTGCCCGGTCGCTATCTCCTGATCTGCCGGATCTGGCGCTGCATCATGTATACGCAACGCGCTTCGGTAGCGATCAGCTGCTGATCGTGGCTGTTGATCCGCCGGGCGTCCCAGCCGCCGGACTGATTGTGCCTGCGGCGCGGGCGGCTGAGCTGTGGCAGACTGTGCTTCAGGCCGGGGGCAGAGAGAGCGTTCGCGCTTCCGGCCTGGCTGTCTGGGAGCTGTTGCGGGTGGAGGCGGGTCTGCCTGGCCCGGCGGAACTCAACGAGGAATTCATACCGCTGGAAGCTGGCCTGTGGGCAGATGTGAGTTTCAACAAAGGCTGCTATACCGGACAGGAGATCATTGCCCGGATGGAGAGCCGCGGCAAACTGGCCCGCACTCTGGTTACGGTGACGCTCAGCGGGGCGGCCACACCCGGCGCTGAGTGGACGGTCGACGGCCGCCGGCAAGGCCTCCTGACCAGCGTCGCACAGCAGCCTGACGGCGCCTGGATCGGGTTGGGCTATGTGCGACCAGAACTGGCTACGGTAGGTCAACCGTTGCAGTTGCCCGGTGACGTGACGGCTACCATACGTTTTGCTGTGGATCGGCTCTCATAAATGGAAAGGAGGTGATGGCAGGCCAGTTCCTGACCGTTTCTGTCGGTTGACGCCCCTTCTGTTTGGCTCTAGACTCTTGGTGAATATGTCCCAAGAGGCATATGTAAACTATATGAATCCACAAAGGGAGGTTCTACATGCGACGTCGGCCGTTGTTTACGTCTCTGGCAATACTGGCTCTGCTGGTGCTGGTCACTTCGGCGTTCCCGGCGATGCCAAAGGCCGCTGCGCAGGATGGATTGCGCATCGGTCTGGTGACAGACGTGGGCGAGGTGGATGACCGCAGCTTCAACCAGAGCGCCTGGGAAGGCGTTCAGGCGGCAGCGGCGAAGTATGGCGGGGAAGCCAACTACATCGAGACCCAGGCAGCACCGACTACGCCAACAACATTGCCGAGTTTGCCGAGAACGGTTACGACATCATCGTGACGGTGGGCTTCGCCCTGGGCGAGGCGACGGTACAGGCCGCGGCGGAGTATCCGGATGTCTACTTCATCGGTGTGGACCAGTTCCAGGCGGAGGCGCTGCCGAATGTTGCCGGGCTGGTGTTCCACGAAGATCAGGCCGGGTACCTGGCGGGTGTGCTGGCGGCGCGGCTGAGCCAGAGCGGGACGGTCGCCGGGGTGTATGGCACTGACCTGGTGCCACCGGTGGTGCTGTTCGCCCGTGGCTTTGAAGCCGGGGCGAAGGCGACCAACCCGGACATCAACGTGATCACGACCTTCCATCCGGGCGGGCTGGATGTGGCCTTCACCGACCCGGAGTGGGGTGCGACGACAGCGGCCCAGGCGATTGACCAGGGCGCGGACGTGATCTTCTCGGCGGGTGGGAAGACCGGCAACGGCGGTCTGACCGAGGTAGCCAACCGGACGACGGCGGAGAGGCCGCTGTACTGCATCGGGGTGGATACCGACCAGTGGGAGACGCTGCCGGAAGCACACGCCTGCCTGGTCTCCAGCGCGATGAAGCTGATCCCGGTCGGCATTGAGGAGATTGTCAATCAGTATGTGGAAGGCAACCCGCCGACGGGCAACTTCTATGGCCCGGTGGGACTGGCGGACTTCCATGACTTTGCCGATGTGGTGCCGGAGGCAGTCAAGGAAGAGCTGGCGACCATCGCTGAGCAACTGACCAGCGGCGAACTGCAGACCGGCGTTTCGCTGGGCGGCCCGGCGGAAGAGCAAGTTGAGCTTCGCCCGCTGCGCATCGGTCTGGTAACGGATGTAGGTGAGGTAGACGACCGCAGCTTCAACCAGAGCGCCTGGGAAGGTGTGCTGGCGGTGGTGGAAAAGATCGGTGGGGAAGCCAACTACATCGAGACCCAGGACAGCACCGACTACGCCAACAACATTGCTGAGTTTGCCGAGAACGGTTATGACGTCATCGTGACGGTGGGCTTTGCCCTGGGCGAGGCGACGGTACAGGCCGCGGCGGAGTATCCGGATGTCTACTTCATCGGTGTGGACCAGTTCTACGTGGATGCCCCGCCCAATGCGATCGGGCTGGTGTCCACGAAGATCAGGCCGGGTACCTGGCGGGTGTGCTGGCGGCGCGGCTGAGCCAGAGCGGGACGGTCGCCGGGGTGTATGGCACTGACCTGGTGCCACCGGTGGTGCTGTTCGCCCGTGGCTTTGAGGCCGGGGCGAAGGCGACCAACCCGGACATCAACGTGATCACGACCTTCCATCCGGGCGGGCTGGATGTGGCCTTCACCGACCCGGAGTGGGGTGCGACGACAGCGGCTCAGGCGATTGACCAGGGCGCGGACGTGATCTTCTCGGCGGGCGGGAAGACCGGCAACGGCGGTCTGACCGAGGTAGCCAACCGGACGACGGCGGAGAAGCCGCTGTACTGCATCGGGGTGGATACCGACCAGTGGGAGACGCTGCCGGAAGCACACGCCTGCCTGGTCTCCAGCGCGATGAAGCTGATCCCGGTCGGCATCGACGAAATCGTGACGCAGATCGCGGCAGGCAACCCGCCGACGGGCAACTTCTATGGCCCGGTGGGACTGGCGGACTTCCATGACTTTGCCGATGTAGTGCCGGAGGCGGTCAAGGAAGAGCTGGCGACCATTGCCGCGCAGCTGACCAGCGGCGAACTGCAGACCGGCGTTTCGCTGGGCGGCTGATAACTTTAGCAGGCAGGAGCAAAAACGAGGCGATCGCCCTGGCGGTCGCCTCGTTGTCTTGCCCGGCAGGATCAGGGAAGCCAGCCGAAGGGCGGTTCTTCCTCGATATCCAGGGCGGTGTTGCCAGCAGCATGGCCGGTCAGCGGGCCTGATGTCCGACGCGCCAGATACGCGCGGCTGAGCTGGCGGATCTGCCGTCCGTAGACCGTACGGTTGATCCAGGGTTCGCCCAGCGCAAGCTCGGCCAGACCGCGGGCCAGCACATCCACCGGCAAGGGCGCCCAGCGCACGAACGGCCATCCCAGCAGCGGGATTCCGCCGGCGATGGCGCTCATGATCAGCAGCGGATTGAGCAGCCGCCCGCGTGGATAGACCAGCGGCGAGCGCACGACAGTCCAGCGGATGCCGCTGCGCTGAAGGTAACGTTCTGCTTCGCGCTTACTCTGCACGTATTCCCCCCGCAACCAGGGCGCGCCTGCTGCGCTGAGGAAGATCATCAGTTTGACGCCGTCTTCAACGGCCATACGCGCCGTGTTCTGCAGTGAAGCAACGTTGAGGTGGTGGTAGGTCTTGCCGCGCTCCGGTCGCTGTTGCAGCGAGCCGACCAGGTGAATCACGACATCTTGGCCGCGCCCGTGCCCGCGCAGGCTGCCGCGGTTCCACACGTCAGCTTCCACCACACGCAACGATCCACCAGCTGCGCCAAGCAGCGGTCCTTTGCCGTAGGGCACCATTGCCGTCACCTGCGCATTGGCTTCCAAAAGTGCGTCGATCACAGCGCCGCCGACGAAGCCGGTCCCGCCGATAACCAGTACTCTGCGGTCCGCCCCCAGTAATGATGATGTGCCTAGCATGGGTTCATGCCCGATTTGTTCACCATCTCGCCTGCCGGATGACCCCGGATGCCGTGCCATTCGGACGATTCCGGAATCGCTCAAAAGGCCACCGCCGCGCCATCCTTGCGCGGGTCGCTGCCGCCCCATAGCACGCCACTGGCCGGATCACGCAGGATGATCTGGCCTCCGCCAAACAATCCCCGCTCCCTGCCGGTTACCGGCACCAGCTGATGCCCCCGCCCGGCCAGGCTAGCCAGTACCTCGAACGGAATGCCTTCTTCCACCGCGATCCTGCCGTCTGGCTCCCCCCCCAGGATGCAGAAGCGGGGACGATCCAGCGCTGCCTGCGGGTCAAGGCCGTCAACAAACAGGGCCACGGCAACTTGCAGATGGCCCTGCGGTTGCATGAACCCACCCATGACGCCAAAAGAGGCGATCAGTTCCCCGTTGCGGGTGGCCATGGCCGGGATGATGGTGTGGTAGGGGCGCTTGCCCGGCTCCAGGCGGTTGGGATGAGATGGCTCCAGCGAGAAGAGCGCGCCGCGATTCTGCAGGGCAATCCCAGCTTCCCGCACAACCAGGCCGCTACCAAAACCCATATACAGGCTGTTGATGAACGAGCAGGCATTGCCCTGCTGATCGACGACGGTCAAATAGACGGTATCGCTGCCGGGAAGCGGGCGGCCAAAAGCGGGTGGTTGCATCGCTAACGCCGGGTTGATCAGGGCGCGGCGGCTGGCGGCGTACGGCTCGCTCAGCAGCGCGTCGAGCGGAGCAGGGGCGAACGCCGGATCGGCCACGTAGTGCCCGGCGTCGGCGAAGGCCAGGCGCATCGCCTCGATCAGCACATGCAGGCGGTCGGCGGGGGCCATGCCGCGCAGGTCGATCCCGCGCACGATATTCAGGGCCAGCAGGGCGGCCAGCCCCTGCCCGTTGGGCGGGCATTCGTACACGCGCACGCCGAAGGCCTCGGTGCTGATCGGCGTTTCCCAGGTGCTCCTGTGCGCCCTCAAATCCTCCACCGCCAGCCGCCCACCGGCAGCCTGCACGCGGGCAGCGATAGCTTCCGCGATCGGCCCTTCATAGAACGCGGCGGGACCGCCTTCAGCAATGGCGCGCAGGGTGCGGGCCAGCGCCGGCAGGCGCACCACGTCGCCGGGGCGCGGCGCGCGACCCTCCGGCAGGAAGTCATGTGGCAGATCCTCCGCCCGGAAGGCGCTGGTGCACCGCTCCCAGCTGTGAGCGATGATCGGGCTGACGGGATAGCCGCGCTCGGCGTAGCGGATCGCTGACTGGAGCACGTCGGCCAGGGTCATGCGGCCATGCCGTTCAAGCAGATCGGCCCAGCCGCGCACGGTGCCGGGCACGGTCACGCTGTGCGGGCTATGCTCCGGGATACGGCTCAGACCTTCGCGGCGAAGATCGTCCAGGGTGAGCGCGGCAGGGGCACGACCGCTGCCGTTCAGGGCGGTGACAGTCCGGCTGGAGGCGTCATAATACAGGGCAAAGCAGTCGCCGCCGACTCCGGTGGACATCGGCTCCACCACATTTAGCGTTGCTGCAACAGCAACAGCGGC
Organism: Anaerolineae bacterium; assembly: GCA_013178165.1. Classification (NCBI taxonomy): domain Bacteria; kingdom Bacillati; phylum Chloroflexota; class Anaerolineae; species Anaerolineae bacterium. Next base: position 39,434 of record JABLXG010000014.1, on the reverse strand, counting down.
ATCGGCGGCGTTACCGCCCGCGCGCAGGATCTCCAACCCGGCCTGGGCGGCCAGCGGTTGGCTGGCAGCGACCATAGCGCCGGTGGTCAGCACGGGCGAGCGACGCGAAGTGAAAGCAAATTGATCAGCGGTCATGGGTGATTGATCGGGTTTCACGCAGGTTTCCCGCGGACGGTGCAGATGGCTCCAATCATACTTCATTTGCCGCCCGGACGTTATACTCTGGCGCTGGTTACAGGATGGAAAGGCGGCACGGGTTGTTCCGGAGCCGCGTTTTTCAGGTGAGAGGTGAGAGCCATGGCGTGTTACTGTCAGCAATGCGGCCATCCGACGAGCAGGCGCGAGGATAGTGGCCGCGAGCGCGATGTCTGTCTGGCCTGCGGGTGGGTACAGTACGCGGAGATCGGGGTTGGCGTTGGGGCACTGATTCTGCGGGGCGAACGGGCGCTGCTGGTCGAACGGGGAATCCCACCGGTCGGGCGCTGGACGCTCCCCGGCGGGTGGATCGAGCAGGAGGACACGCTGGCCACGGCGATCATGCGCGAAGTGCAGGAAGAGACTGGCCTGCTCTGCAACCCGGTTGGGGTGATCTGCCTGCGCAATATCCCCCGTCCAGCCCGCAATGATCTGTATGTGTGCCTGCTCTGCACCGTGGATCCGCTGGCGGAACCGGTGGCGGACGGTACGGAAACGCGCCAGGCGCGTTTTGTCGCCCCGGAGGAATTTGACCGCATCGACCTGTCGCCCTTCTCGCGCTATGTTATCGAGCATTATCTGCAGAAGCACCCCCGTCCCTGGCCGCTACTGGAGGATCGGCGGCTGCTGGAGACGTATCCCGGCGCAGCAATCTTTGCCCCGTTTTGATTCCAGGGTGCCGGCTGTGCCGTAGACGACCTCCCCACTGCTTGCCCTACGACCGGAGGGGGGGGGGCGGCGGGTTTTGCCTGTGTCCCGCGGAATTCGCGGTTGTGGGGCAGGGCGCTTTCTGGCATACTCTGAGGCAGAAAAGGGTACAGCAAACGTCATCATTCCCAGGGAAATCTGCAGAGAGGGAGGCCGCAATGGCAGCCTATGAAGTAACCCGGCCCCGGCCCGATGTCGTGCGGGTGGCGTTCCTGCCCGGTTGGGACGCCGAGCGAGATTCCGAGCCGATGTTTCGGGAAGTGCTGGCCAAGCTTGACGAAGCTGATCAGGAGGTCACCCTGCTGATTGTGGCTGGCGAATTCCGCCCCGTCTACGAGGAAAAAGCGCTGCAGCCAGCCCGCGGCATCCTTTACCACGATAACATCAAGAAGATCATTGTGGTGGCCAAACACGCGGATCTGGCGGTTGCGCATATGGGCGCCAGCCGGGGGGAACGGGGCCTTTCACCCATCCCGATGTTCGCCTTTGCTTCCGAAGGGGAAGCGCTGGCCGAGCTGTAGTCCCTCATTCGATCAGCCCGATGGTTGGCACCAGACGCTCGTAAACGATGCCCTGGCGACCCCGCCGGTCGCCAGGGATGTTGTACAGCCCGCCTTCTGCAAATAACTGGACAGAACCGCCACCGTCCAGGTTGATGGCCTGCAGCGCGCCAGCTTCCTGCAATAATCCGGCCAGTTCCAGCAGGGTCGCGCCAGCGCTGTCGATGCCAGGCCGGGCGATGCCCCGGCTGGTACCGGATACAGCAAGGATGACCAGATCGCCGGCAGCGTCAATCCCGATCCCCAGGCGGGCGGCCCGCGTCTGTTCCAGGTCTACCGGAAAGTCCGTTGGGACGATGCCAGGGTGGACTTGTTCCGCATCTTCCACGCTGATCCAGTATTCTTCCCTGGCGAAGATGCTGGCGTCACGCGCGATCTCGCCAGCTGCGATCAGTTGTGGTCCGGCCTGCTGGGCACTGATCATCCCCTCGTGGTGTGGTTGCCAGAAGCTATAGCGCACCTGACCACCGCCGATCAACTCCCGCAGGGCGGCGATATTGGTGCTGAGATCGCCAAGGGCCATCAGCGGCTGGCCATCCCGCCCTGCGGCGAATGAGATCACCAGGCCGTTCTGGGGAATCAGCAGGTTACCGCCGCGTTGCCAGCTGGTGATGGTGCGATCGATGATCGTCAGTTCAAAGCGCCCTTTGCTGACCGGGGTGTAGCCGATGGGATAGCCCACCGTGTCAACCCCGAAGTGGCGGGTGTAGAGGGCTACTGGCATTTCGCCGGGCGGGTTGACGGCAAAAAGCGCTTGGCGCCGACCGGGTTTAACGCCGCTTTTCTCCGGGTAGAGCGTGACTTCGCCGGGCAAGTGCAGACGCACATCTTCCATCCCGATTGTCCCGATCTGCCAGTGCCCGGCTGTGTCGCGCCAGAGTGTTGCGCGGCGGTAGAGCGGGGGGCGGATGATCGTGCTGTTTTCGACGAGTAGTCCATAAGGATCGCCAAGCGCGGAGTGGTGGCTGAGGAGATCATCCCGCTCCAGCAGGAAGAAACTGGAATTGAAGGCCGCCGCCGGATAGTGTGCGCGCACGGCATCCCGGATGTAGCCGCAACGGCCAACCGGCGTGAGATGGAAGAGCGGATCGCAGCCTTCAAAGCCAGTTCGAGCCGGTGGGGTGCTCTGCGGCCCGGTCTCTAGCCACAAACGATTTTCCGCCATCAACCAGTGCAGGATGATCACCGCCCGTTCTTCCCAGCTGGCGTACTGGGCAGGCACACTGGCGTACCAGTCGCCCGTCCGCCAGCGCAGCCATCCCCGGCGCAGCAATTCCCGCAGGAAGTAGGTGATGAAGGCGTTGGCGCTGAGGAAGTGTTCGCCCTCTTCGCTGATCGTGTTCAGGGTTGGGAACATGCGCTGGACATGGTGGTCGTTTTCCAGGCAAGCCCAGGCAACTACTTCTGGCGCCTGTTCGCCACGGATACGCGCCTTGCTGTAGCGAAAGTAGGCAGCATCGCGCAGACGGATGCGTGCCGGGCTGGGACTGAGATCGCTGAAGCGCAGTCTGCCCGCCGGGCAACGCACGATGCTGACGTCGGCCCACTGGCCGTCAGCGTGGGTGATCCGCGTTTGCTCATATGTGATATCAGGCATGGGGCGCTCTTGCCTTCCAGAGGCCGAAGATCAGCGTTGCCGCCAGAAACACATCGTTCTGCCCGGCCCTGAGGAATCGTTGTGCTGGCAAGCGATGCAGAAGGTGCCGCAGGACCTGCTGATTAGATCGCCTGCATTATAGCCCGTCCGGCGGAGCCAGTGTCAATTGCCGAACATAATGTCTTGAACGGGTCATCCGGCGCATGGGTAGAGCAGAGCGCGTTAGCGGCGCGGTTTACCAGGCCGGACGGCGGATGGTGCGCACGCGATGGCTGAGGATGTGGATCGTCTCATCCGGGATGATGCTCAGCAGCGAACAGTACAGCCGCCAGTTGTCCCGTTCGCTGGTCATATACAGGATGGACTGGCCGGGGACCGGAGTGGCGGCAATGGCGAAGCCGATGTGCCGACCGCGGACAATCTCCAGGCCGCGCATGATCAGGCGCGGGTCAAAGTAGTAGCGTTTCTCGTCGCCCAGCGTGATCGGCTGACCATCGATCTTGAAGTGGCCGGGCGCAAAATCGATCACGATGGCCAGTTGCCGCCGGTCGAATTCCTCGATCGCTTCCAGCCGCCCCAGGTTGGCAATCGCCAGGTGGACGGCATCGGCGATTGCCACAAACGTTTGCCGTTCCACCGTCTCTTCTGGCGCCTGGGCCATCTGCTCAAAGAACGCCGGGGCCGGGAAGCTGACCGCCTGCCAGCGCCACTGCAGGATGTATTCGCCCTGCGTGTCCTGAACTGTCACGGCGACATGGTTACGGTTGGTGCGCACCCAAAGACCGGTGAATTCGTACGCTTTGTGGCCGGTGAGCGTGCTGGCGATGAAGGGCGGGATGAGAAAGAAGCGGTACGGTGCGCCGGTCTGCTCCACCCATTCCCAGCCAGCCACAAACCGCTGGTCGTTGACCACGGCAAAACGGATGGATTCGGGCGTGATTACGCACAGGATCGGGCCATCCGTCCAGCTCTGTGCCCAGCCAAGCCCCTGACGGACAACCCGGGGATTCAATGAAAGCGGCTCGTTCATCGGATCATCATTTCTGTCTGGCGACTCCTTTACCCAGTATAGCGGACTCTGGCAGGTGAAGGAAAATGCGACACAGCGCCAGCCGGCCCGCCGCATAACGTCACTTGTCAGCAGCCTCTGCCGTGCTTAGAATTGGGGCAAACTGGCGTCAGGTGATGGCAGACCTCGTAAAGCGACCTGAACGCCAGGACCTGGATCAAGGAGCCACCATGTCCGCGCACAGGATCTGTGTTGTCTGCGGACACGCCAATCTTGACCGCGCGACGTACTGCTTCCAGTGCGGCACTGCGCTAGAGGGGCAGCCCGCCGCGACCCCTCGGGCGCGCCGTCGCAGCCAGCGGATCCTGCGGGCGATGCGTTCCGCCGAGGAAGGCGAAGCTTGGGCGCATATCGAGGGCGAAACGCCGGGGACGGCCCTCCTTTCGCGCCAGCGGTTGCAGGAGCCAGTGACCTGTCTTTCCTGCGGGACGTTCAACCGCCCTGCCGCCCGTTACTGTGTCGCCTGCGGCAGTCCCCTGATTGTGCCGGATGAAGAATCGCAGCTGATCGCCTGTGTCAGCGCCCGTACCGATATTGGCCGCCTGCGCGAAAATAACGAAGATTCCATCGGTCTGTGGGCGATCAAGGGGATTTTGCTGGCGCTGGTCGCTGATGGGATGGGGGGCGCAGCGGGCGGAGAAGAAGCCAGCCGCCTGACGGTGGAGGCCGTACAGGCGGATTTTGTTGGCGAGGAGCGTGGCGGCAACAGCCTGCTCAGCCTGGCCGAGGAACTGATCAGCCAGAAACTGGCTGCGGCCATCCAGGCGGCTAACCTGGCCGTGATCGATCGCGTCGGCGAAGATGCAACACTGCGCGGGATGGGCACCACCGCCACGCTGGCCTACGTGCATGGGCGGCGGGCGCTGGTGGCCCATGTCGGCGATAGCCGCGCTTACCTGGTGGATGGCGAGGAAGGCTGGATCAACCAGATCACGTCTGACCATAGTTTTGTAGAAGCGCTGCTTTCCGCTGGGCACATCACCGAGGAGCAGGCCATACAGCATCCGATGCGCAATGTACTCTACCGGGCGCTGGGTCAGACCCCCGACACCACCGCCGATATGTACGACCGTTACCTCAAGGCTGGCGATCGGATCGTCCTATGCACCGATGGGCTAACCCGCCATGTCCGCCCGGATGAGATCGCCCGGCTGGTGCTGGCAGATAACGACCCGGAAGCGGCGACCCGCCGACTGATCGACCTGGCCAATGAACGCGGCGGCGAGGATAACATCTCGGTGGTGGTGATCCAGCTCATGTCTGTCCGGGACAGTGCTGCGGATACACCAGCGCCATCGCTGGCAGCCGCCGGGCAGCCTGCTGTGTCGCTGGATGAACAGGCCCGCGAAGGTTCCAGCGAGTCCTCTGCCGGCGAAGCGTCATCCGCACGGGATACTATCGAATTACCACGCCCGGCCTCAACGAAGCGGCGGAAGCGCCGGAGCCGTCCTGCCGATTAGTACATCGGAAGGGGACGCAAAGCATGTTCACGTTGACCGATCAGGTGGTTGTCGTTACCGGTGCGACAGGCAACCTGGGCAGCGCCACGGTCAGGGCGCTGCAACAGGCTGGGGCGCGGTTGGCTCTGGTCGATCGCTCCATCGACGCCAGCTTTGACCAGCACTTCCCGGCGCTCGCCGGGATGCCGGAGCGCTACCTCCCGCTGAAGGCTGACCTGACTGATGAGGCGGAAGTTGAGGCGATGGTCGAGCGCACGCTGGCGCACTTCGGGGTGATCGACGGGCTGGTTAACATTGCCGGCGGTTACCGCGGTGGGACGCCTGTTCACGAGACGGACCCTGCCACGCTGCAATTCCTGTTTGACCTGAATGTGCGGACGATGTTCCTGGCTAGCCGGGCTGTTCTGCCCCACATGATCGCCCGCCGGAAGGGCCGGATTGTCAGCGTGAGCGCCCGCGCTGCGCTGCAGGGTAGCCGGAACATGGCGGCTTACAGCCTGGCCAAGGCGGCGGTCGTCCGTCTGACGGAAAGCATGGCCGCTGAGGTCAGGCAGTACGGGGTCAACGTCAACGCCGTTTTGCCGGGGACGATTGACACCCCCCAGAATCGGGCCGACATGCCACAGGCCGATTTCTCCCGCTGGGTCGCGCCGGAGGCGCTGGCAGACGTGATTCTGTTCCTGCTTTCAGAGGCGGCGCGGGCGATTCATGGCGCGGCCATCCCGGTATACGGCCTGTCATGAGGACGCTGGCTTCGGGTACAATTGCCGGGCGGCGCACTGCGCCATGCCTTGCCAGTTGATCGTGAGTGAACGGGGAGAACCTGATGACCATATTGCATGCTCTGGCTGCTTTGGGCCAGTCAATCTGGTACGACAATATCCGCCGCGGCCTGCTGGACTCAGGGGAATTCCAGGCCCTGCTGGACGAGGGTGTTCTGGGGGTGACTTCTAATCCGACTATCTTTGAGAAGGCGATCGCCCAGAGCAGCGACTACGACGAAGCAATGCAGGCCCTGATTACCAGCGGCGCGAGCGTGAACGATATTTACGAGGCGCTGGCGATTGAGGACATCAAGCGGGCGGCGGATATGTTGCGCCCGATCTACGATCGGACTGACGGCCTGGACGGGTATGTCAGTCTGGAGGTCAGCCCGTTGCTCGCCCATGACACGGCGGAAACAGTGGCACAGGCGCGTCGCCTGTTTCGCACGCTGGGGCGCCCGAACGTTATGATCAAAGTCCCGGCTACACCGGCCGGTATACCCGCCATCAAGACCCTGATCGGCGAGGGCATCAATATCAACGTCACCCTGATCTTCTCGCTGAGCCAGTACGAAGCCGTGACCGGCGCTTATCTGGATGGTCTGGAGGCCCTGGTCGCTGCTGGCGGCGATCCCCATCGCGTTGCTTCGGTAGCGTCGTTTTTTGTCAGTCGCGTGGATACCAAGGTGGATAAATTGCTGGAAGCCAGAGGCGCGACATCGCTGTTGGGGAAGACGGCTATCGCCAACTCCAAGGTGGTCTACGCACGCTTCAAGGAAATCTTTGCCGGACCGCGCTGGCAGGCGCTGACTAACCGGGGAGCGCGTGTGCAACGCCCGTTGTGGGCCAGTACCAGCACCAAGAACCCGGCTTACCCGGATACGATGTATGTGGATGAACTGATCGGCCCGCACACGGTCAACACCGTGCCGCCGGCTACGCTGGACGCCATCCTCGATCATGGCCGCGCGGCGCTGACGCTGGAGGCGGATCTTGAGGCGGCGCGGGCGCAACTGGCGGCGCTGGCCGATCTGGGTATCGACCTGGAAGCCGCCACACAGGAATTGCAGGACGAGGGCGTGGAAGCCTTTGCCCGATCGTTTGAGAGTCTGCTGGCGAGCGTGGAAGCCAAGCGGGCGCAACTCCTGGAGAGGGGCGCATGAGCACGCCGGGCGCTTACCAAACCGATGTTGAGAATGCGCTGACCGGATTGCGGGCGGCGCGGGTTGTCGCCCGCCTCTGGGCGCACGATCATACGGTCTGGAAGCCGGACCCGACCGAAATCACCAACCGGTTGGGCTGGCTGCACCTGCCGGAAACCATGCGTCCGCAACTGGCGGACATCGCTGATTTTGTCGCGGAGGTTCGCGCTGCCGGGTACACCCAGGCCCTGCTGCTGGGGATGGGTGGTTCCAGCCTGGCCCCGGAGCTTTTCAGCCGGGCGCTGGGCGATTCCGGCGGTGGGCTACGGCTGGAGGTGCTGGATAGCACCGATCCGGGTGCGGTCGTTGCCAGGACACAGGCCTGCGATCCCCGCCGGACGCTGTATATTGTCTCCACCAAGTCGGGCGGGACGGTGGAGACGCTTTCGTTCTTCAAGTATTGCTACAACCTTGTCGCGGCGGAAGTGGGGCCGGAACAGGCCGGGCAGCACTTCATTGTCATCACCGATCCGGGCAGCACGCTGGAAGCGCTGGCCTGCGATTACCGCTTCCGCCGGACGTTTCTCAACGATCCCACTATCGGCGGGCGTTATTCGGCACTGTCCCTGTTCGGCTTGATCCCGGCGGCGCTGGTCGGCGCGGATGTCGCGCGGCTGCTAGACCGCGCCGGGGAGATGGCTGAGTCCTGCCGCAATCCGGATGTCACCGCCAATCCCGGCGCCTACCTGGGGGCGGTGATGGGGGCATTGGCCAGGGCAGGCCGCGACAAGCTCACCCTGGCGCTGCCCCCGGCAATCGCCAGCCTGGGCGACTGGATCGAGCAACTCGTGGCAGAAAGCACCGGCAAGGACGGGGTTGGCATTCTGCCGGTGGTGGGTGAACCGCTGGATGCTCCGGAGACTTACGGCGCGGATCGCCTGTTTGTTGCTGTGACCCTGGACGGAGACGCCGGGTCAAGCACGGCGCTGAGCGCACTGGAAGCTGCCGGGCATCCTGTTGTCCGGCTGGCGATGAGTGACCGCTACGATCTGGGCCAGCAGTTCATGCTATGGGAGTTTGCCACTGCCGTCGCCGGGCATCTGCTGGGCATTAACCCATTTGACCAGCCTGATGTAGAAGCAGCCAAAGTCCTGGCACGGCAGGCGGTGGACGCTTTTAGAACGACCGGACGCCTGCCAGAAGTCCCGGCTATGCCTCCGCGCCCCGCAGACCTGAGGGGTTTTCTGGCTTCAGGCCGACCGGGTGATTACATCGCCCTGCAGGCGTATCTGACACCGAGCGGGGAGATCGGGGCTGCCTTGCAGGCGCTGCAGGGCCAGTTGCGGCGGGAAACCGGCCTGGCGGTGACCGTCGGCTACGGGCCGCGCTTCCTGCATTCGACGGGGCAGCTGCACAAGGGCGATGGTGGGCGCGGGCTGTTCATCCAGCTGGTAGGGGCCAGCGAGCCGGACGTCCTGATCCCGGATGTGGCCGGACAGCCCGGCGGGAGTCTTTCCTTCGGCACGCTGATTCGGGCGCAGGCTAACGGCGACTATGGCGCGTTACAGAAAGCCGGTCGGCGGGTGGCGCGCTTCGATCTCGGCGCGGACGTCATTGGGGGGCTACGAAGCCTGCTGGCCCAGGCGTAATTGTGCGCTGGTAGTAGTAGACCGGTTTCGCAGGCGCCCGACCCTCAGTCGAGCGCCTGCGCTGGTTACTGGCTGCGCGCCAGGCGTGTCAGACGGCGCACGAGGGGGAGCATCTCCAGTGGGGCGGCACTGTCTGTGAAGCGCACAGTATGCGCTTCGCCGTCCTCCGGGGTGACGGTCAGCCGGTATTGGAAGTAATCCATGCCGGGCGTGGATGCCATCAGTTCCTCAGGCAGAGCGAAGAAGTTAGCTTCGGCGAGCAGGTTGTGAATGGCCTCTGCTTCCTCTGGCGGCAGATCAGCCGTGTCCATCTCCGCGAAGATGCGTAACCCCATGAATCCACCCGTGCGCTCAAACTCAATCTTCATGGCGGCCCTCCGGCCTGCATCACAGGTGAAAGGTCTTTTCTAGCTCCGTCGGCCCATCAACAGATTGATCAGCGTCTGGCGGCAGCCGGCAGGTTCTTCGGTGGGCGGAGTAGTTGGCGGCTCGGTATCGGTCGACACATTGATGCCAACTTCCTGCCAGCCGGTCCTGACGGCCTGTTGCTCCAGGCTGCCGCTGCCATAGAGCGAAGCGGCGACCTGGTAGGTCAGGTTGGCTACCGCCTGAAAGTCGGATTTGGCGCTCAATTTGTCCCGCTGTGTGATGTACCAGATATAGCCCGCTTTTTCCCAGGCAAAGCCGCCCAGTTCCCTGGCGGTGACATAGAAAGCGTGGTTGGGAATGCCGGAATTGATGTGTACCCCACCGTTGTCGTAGGAGACGTTTTTGTACTGGTTCATGTGGGCCGGCTGGGGGTCCTTGCCCAGCACCGGGTCATCGTAGGCAGTACCCGGCGCCTTGAGCGAACGGATACCGACACCGCTGACATTGGCGGTGAACAGCCCAGCGCCGATGATCCAGTCCGCCTGGTCGGCGGTGTGGCGGAGCAGGTACTGCTTGGTCAGCGCCCCGAACACATCGGAGAGCGACTCGTTCAACGCGCCCGGCTGCTCAAAGTAATTCAGGCGCGATTCATACTGCGTCATGCCGTGAGTTAGCTCATGGGCGATGATGTCCACGGCAGCCGTGAAGCGGTTGAACAATCGCATGTTCTCCGGCAGGTCTTCGTCGCCATCGCCATAGACCATCTGCTTGCCGTTCCAGAAGGCGTTGTCATAGCCGATGCCAAAATGCACGGTCGACAGCAGCGCCATCCCTTGGCCGTCAATTGAATCCCGGCCATAAGCCTGCCGGTAGAACTCATAGGTTGTGCCCGCGCCGTCATATGCCTCATCCACAGCCGGATCGCCGGTGGGCGGATCGCCTTCGCCACGGGCCAGAGAGCCGGGTAGTTCGGTGGTATACCGCGCGTTGAACACGGAGCGGTTCAGTCCCCCACCGGTGACCATGCTCAAACCCATGACAGCGAATTGCTGGGTAGCCAGCCGCTGCCCGCGGAATTGCTCGGATTGGGTCAGCGTGCCGATTGCCCAGGTACGCTGTTCGTCGGTGCCATTCTGTGCGATATTCTGCAGCATATGTGGCGGCACGATACACTGGATCGGGAAGTGCGGGCCGGTGTGCATCACGGTTTTCCTTTCCTGGGAGAACAGGAAAATCTGTGTTTCCCACTGTTGCTGGCGATGTCCTGCCCCCTACGCGCATTATAGCACGACCGACCGGCGGGCTGTGCGCCAGGGGGAGCGCCTGGGGCGTATCATCGGGCGGCTTGTGTGTTACAATCGCCGGGAAGCGCCGGTTCGCCGGCCAGCCGGGGACGGCCCCCGGCGATGGTGAGGAAGGGCTTCTGTCAGGAAGGCGCAGCATAATAGATGGAGATCGCGGAACTCAAGCGTCAGGCGGCAGAACGTGCGGTGGACTTCGTTGAATCGGGCATGGTTGTCGGGCTGGGGGAGGGCAGCACGGCGATTTTCGCGATCCGCCGGATCGGGCAACTGATCGCTGCTGGCGCGTTAACGGATATTCTAGGCGTGCCCTGCTCCCGCAACGTTGAAGAAACGGCGCGCGCTCTGGGCATTCCCTTGACTACCCTCGATGATCATCCGGCCATTGATCTGACGATCGATGGCGCCGATGAGGTTGACCCGGCCCTTAATCTGATCAAGGGCGGCGGCGGGGCGCTGTTGCGGGAGAAAATGGTCGCTCAGGCCAGCCGGCGGGAGATCATCGTGGTCGATCACTCCAAGCTTTCGGCGGCACTGGGCATCCGCTGGCCGTTGCCGATTGAGGTGCTGGAATTCGGCTGGAAGGCTCAACTGCGCTTCCTGGAAGGGCTGGGTGGCCAGCCAGTGCTGCGCTGCCGGGCTGACGGTTCGCCCTACCGGACGGATCAGGGCGGCTTCATTCTGGACACGCGCTTTGGCCCGATCGCCGATCCCTGGGCACTGGCGGCACAACTGGATGCACGGGCAGGGATCATCGGGCATGGATTGTTCCTGGGCCTGGCAACCGATCTGATTGTGGCCAGCCCGGATGGCGTCCGGCACGTACGGCGCTCGTGAGGTGAGGTCCATGAGCGAGAATACCACTATCGTTATCTTTGGTGCGTCGGGTGACCTGACCAGCCGCAAACTGGTCCCGGCGTTGTTACACCTGTACTGCAAAGGTCGCTTGCCGAAGGACATCAGGGTGATTGGTTCGGCACGGCGGCCCTGGAGCGATGACCAGTTCCGGCAAACGCTGCGCGAGCACGCCGAGCAGTTCATGGGGGCGGCGTTTGACCCGGCGCTGTGGCCATCGTTTGCTGACCGGCTATTCTATGTCCCCGGCAGTCTGAATGAGCTGGATGACTTCAGGAAGCTGGATCGCACCCTGGTCAGGCTGGAGGGCGGGCCAGCCAACCGGTTGTACTACCTTTCGGTCGGCCCGGAACTCTACGAGGCGGCCATCCGCAACCTGGCGGAAGCGGATATGGCCCGCGAGCGGGATGGCTGCTGGCGGCGGGTGGTGATCGAGAAGCCGTTCGGCCAGGATCGTGCCTCAGCGCGGGCGCTGAACAACGTTGTGCATGCCGCGTTTGAAGAACATCAGGTGTACCGGATTGATCACTACCTGGGCAAGGAAACAGCCCAGAACATCCTGTTCCTGCGCTTTGCCAACACCATTTTTGAGCCGGTCTGGAACCGACGCTATGTTGACCATGTGCAGATTTCAGTGACGGAAACGGTTGATGTCGGGCACCGCGCCGGGTACTACGATGGCTCCGGTGTGCTGCGCGACATGTTCCAGAACCACCTGCTGCAACTGTTGTCGCTGGTGGCAATGGAACCGCCGGCCTCCTTTGAGGCGGACGCCGTGCGCAACGAAAAGGCCAAGGTGTTGAGCGCCATCCGGCCAATTAACCTGGCGGATACCATCCGCGCCCAGTACCGCGGCTACCGCGACGCTGAGGGTGTGGCGCCAGATTCACGGACTCCGACCTACGCGGCGCTCAGGCTGTATATCGACAACTGGCGCTGGAAGGGCGTGCCGTTCTATCTGCGGTCGGGCAAGGCGCTCCGGGCCAAGGCCAGCCAGATCAGCATCCAGTTTCAGCGCCCGCCGCACGTCATGTTTGATCTGCCGCCGGACTTCAAGTTGACCCCCAACATCCTGGCTATGTGCATCCAACCCGATGAAGGCGTGCATCTGAAGTTTCAGGTCAAGGTGCCCGATTCGGCGCAGGCGATGCGTCCGGTGGACATGGAATTTCACTATCAGACGGCTTTCAACGGCGAGTCGTTGCCTGACGCCTACGAACGGCTGCTGCTGGACGCCCTGCAGGGGGATGCTTCCCTGTTTGCCCGCAGCGACGAGATCGAACTGGCCTGGGGTATCATTGATCCGGTGATTCAGGGCTGGGAGGCTTCGCCGGAAATCTCGCCCCTCCTGACGTACAAACCGGGCACCTGGGGGCCGGAGCAGGCTGACGCCTTTATAGCAGCCGAAGATCGCCGCTGGTGGCACGGCTGCGGGGATCCTATGAGCAAGGATGAAGCATGAGCACGATACGCACCTTCTCTAACCCGGCGGAACTGGCTGAAGCGGCAGCGCAGCATGTAGTCGCCAAGGCCCAGGAAGCGATAGCGGCGCGTGGTCGGTTTGTGCTGGCGCTTTCCGGTGGCAGTACTCCGGCGGCGGTGTACTCCCGCCTGGCTGAACCGGACATGATCGATCAGCTGGACTGGCTGGTGACGCATGTGTTCTGGGGCGATGAGCGTGCGGTGCCGCCGACCCACGAAGATAGCAACTACCGGATGGCCTGCGACACTCTGCTGGATCATGTGCCGATTCCCCCGCAGAATATCCACCGTATCAGCGGCGAGATGCCCCCGGCGGCGGCAGCTGCCGAGTACGAGGCCAAGCTGCGCGATTTCTTCAAGGCTGTGCTGGGGGACCGCCAGCAGCTTCTGCCGCGCTTTGACCTCGTTCTGCTGGGTATGGGCGAGGACGGGCACACGGCCTCGCTGTTCCCCGGCGCACCAGCCATCCGCGAAGAGCGACGCTGGGTGGCGGCATACCATGTTGACAGCCTGAAGGCCTGGCGGATCACATTGACGCCGGTTGCTATCAATGCCGCCCACCAGGTGACCTTCCTGGTGACCGGCGCGGAGAAAGCGGCGCGTCTGCGCCAGGTGCTCTATGGCCCTTACCAGCCGACGGTGCTGCCTGCTCAGATCGTCCGCCCGGACAAGGGCCGTCTGCTCTGGATGATTGACGAGGCCGCCGCCGGGAGTCTATAGCCGGGCACACAGATGCAGGGCCGGCCCCTGACCGGTGACCAGCACTCCCCACTGCCACAGGTCAACCGTGGCCGCAATCTGTGGCATGTGCTGCACTGCACGCCAGGCGCGGGCCATCTCCGGCGAGCTGTGAATGCCGGTCAGGATGATCAGGGCGCCGGGGCGGGTGCGGCGCTTGATCTGCGCCACCGTGCGCAGAATCGCATCATGATCGCGCAGACCGTCGATGAAGGCCATGTTGAGCGGCGCAATGTCTTTGAGCGCCGCTTCCAGCGTTAGTGCCACCTCGCCGGTGCGCACATCCGCGATATCTTTGAAGCCTAACCGGTAGAAGTTGTTGCGGGCATAGTTGGCGCGGTCAGCCTCCTGTTCCAGGGTGATCAGCAGGCAGGTGCGCACCGGATAGTTCTCCAGCAGGCCACGGGCCAGGTACAGGCCGGAGATTCCGTAGCCGGTCCCTACTTCTAGGATGCGCTGTGCGCCGCTGTAACGGGTCAGACCGTGCAGGAAGGCGCCCCAGCGCGGGCGCACACTCAAGCGGCGACCGATCAGGCCGACCGGTGGCCGCAGCGGTTCATCTGGCAGGGGGGTATCGTCGGCGTACAGGATGGAGCGCAGCGCTTCGATGTCCTCAAAGCGTGAGTGGTGGCGGCGATACTGCCGCGCCCACTCCAGCGCTCGCGGGATGTGCGCCAGGCCGGGCCGCGCATCCCAGAGCGTGGGCTTCAGACGCAGACGCAGGGCACACAGACCATGCCACAGGCGCAGGGGATGCAGCCGGGTATACAGGATGCGGGCGACTTCCTGGCGCGGGAAGTAAAGGCGCAACAGACGCACGCCCGCTTTTCCCCCGCGCCATAGCCGGGCGATCTGCTGTTCCAGAGTCACGATACCCCGTGCGCCCCGTGTCCACAGTTGCCAGATGTTGCGCGGCAGATGGATGATGAACCGGATCAGGTGCAGCGGCAGGCTGAGCAGGAAACGCAGCAGATGGAACGGCGCAAGCAAGACTCGGCGGATGATGCCCCGGCAGCCGGGCCATCGCCTGCCGCCTGTGCTGACCGGAGGACGATAGGACGCCTGGGCCATCGCGGGCTGCCTCTAGCCAAAACGCCGGTTGACGTTCAGGCGCTGGTTGAACACGGTCAGCAGATCAGCGGCGGATTGCACGATGATCAGATCGTACCAGATGGTCGGCCAGCGATCGCGGATGGTGGCGTTCATGGCTTCTGCCTGGTCAGGCGTGGCGATGACGGTCACAGCAAGCGTCTTGTCGTAGGGCAATTCGGCGATCAGCGCGGGCGAATCCAGAAGCACCGGGGCAAAACGCAACCAGTACTGCTCCGCTGCCTGAAAAAACCACTCCGGATCGATACCCGGCGCGAGGATGATGAAGTGGTAGTCCGGGCCGCCATGAACCGGGCCAGGGCCTTCCGGCAGCGGGGTAGCGACCGCATTGGGCTGGAGTGGGCTGGACCATACGGTGCCACCCGTATCCAGTGGGGGCACTTCTTTTAGCGGAGCAGGGAGGCCCGCCAGGCGCTGGACAGCGGGCGCGACGCCATGCGGGCTTTCCCAGTAGGCGTCTTCTTTCCAGAGCGTGACGCCAAACATCCAGGGAGGGGCGGCGCTACTGGCGAGCCAGTCGAACATAGCGGCGGTGGCTTCGGCGTGGCTCTGCCAGGTCACACCGGGATAGCGTGCGTCATCGACGCGCGTCCCGTCGCCCGGCCCTGGCCAGGGCCAGATCCCGCCTTCGGTACCCACAACAGGCACCACCCCGCCGCCGAAGTAATCGCGCAGCAACTCCATGAAGGCGTGGCCGACGCTGGTCAGGCCGTTTGGGTCACCGTAAGGGGTGCGCGGCGTGTTGCCCCACACTGTGCGGCCGGGATCGTCGGCCTGACCGATTGGGTCATAAGGATATTCAAAGTGCCAGCCGCCCTGGGCCGCATTCTGCTGTTCCGGCGGGCGGGCGCTGAGCGGGCCGCCGCCGGGGATCTCCTGATAGAAGTGGTTGTAGAGGTATGGGTGGGTGGCCAGCCAGAGTCCGTTGCCCAGGATGCGGCGGAAGCGTGCGGCATGGACATCGCGCAGGTAGATCATCATGTTGCGCAACCAGCCGGTGGTGTGATGAGGCGGGCTATCGCTTTCCGCCAGGGCGATGAACGCCGGGTAGCCGCCCATTTCGATCACCCGCTCGGCCCATTCCACCCAGTGATCCATGAGCGGGGCAATGTACACGCTGACGTTGTTGGGGTCGAGCGTCGATCCAAGCGGAGCGGGCCATTCGTTGCCCAGGTTTGGCTCGTTCCATAGCTCAAACCAGCGTGCGCCCGCCTGAATGTAGCGGGCGATGTCGGCGTAGATCTGCGCGTCGGCGGCGCGGCTACCCCAGCCGGCACGGTAGACACGGATGATCGGCGTGATGCCCGCCGCCAGCAGCTCCGGGATGTTAGGCACAAACTCGTGATCGGCGGAGACCAGCTTTACCCAGCCAGCTTTGATCTCCCGGTAGCGCCGCAGATCGTAGCGAAAGACCCCGGTGTTATGCATGCCGCGCGGGTTGCGCGACCACTGGTACTCGTCAAGACGCATGGTCAGGCCACCTGTTCAGCCAAGCGGGATTGGTCCCGGAGTGCGGGTAGACTGGATGCCCGGATCAGCCGGCATCTGGGGTACGCCGAAGCGCTGGTTGAACTCCACCCGCGCATTCAAGGTGATCTGGAGGTCGGTCGGCGTGTCGTAGACCAGCGGATCCAGTGTCACCGTTGGCAACTGCGCTTCAGCTGTCGCGCGGACGGCGGCGGCCGTGTCGCGGCGCATAGCGAGCGTCACTACCACGACGCGCCCCTCAGCCGCCGCATAGCCGACCAGGGCAAAGTCTTCCGGCGTACGCATCCCATACAGGATCGGACGGTAGGCGGCCCAGTAGCGGCGAGCTGCCCGGAAGATCCAGTTGTCCAAGCCGGGTGCGAAGATGAGGAAATGATAGTCCGGGTTGGCCGGGAAAGATGGCATGGTCACCCTGATCGGTTTGGTGAATTAATCCGGTGCTATTGTAGCCCTGGATGGGTCGCTGATGCCAAGTTCTGCCTTCTGGTGTGGCCCGTCCGGCGGGCAAGCGCAGCGCTCAGCACAGCGGCGCCAAACAGCCACCAGAATGCTTCCAGCGGGAACAGGTAGCGCGGGATGGCGCTCAATGCCAGGTGAATTCCCAGGAAGTAGAGGAACAGCCCATATAGCGGCCACAGGGCGTGCCAGCGGCGCAGGTTAAGCGCCAGGCCCAGCATGCCCAGCAGCAGCCCCGCGTAATGGAAGAGGTACAGCAGTAGCTTGGGCCAGAACTGCTCCGCCCGGGTCAGGCCGAGCAAACCGCCGGGCGAGCGATCCGCGCGCAACCAGTCAAGGGCCAGCGCTTTCAGACTCGGACCCGCGTAGAAGTTGGTATTGTGTGGCTGGAGCAGCGCGCTGAGCAGTTCACCAGTGCGTTTTGCGGCGTAGCCCAGCGGGTCGTCAAAGACGGCCTGGCGGAAGCCATCCAGGTAGGCCTGCTGGCGGACGGCCGGGTCATCTGCCGCCGGGTCTACGCCCAGTGCGGCATCAACCTGGTCGGGAGCCTGCCAGCCGGTCGCCCCGATGTAGAGCATGGCCGTCAATCCCTCGCCGGTCAGCGTCAGACGATCCCAGACTACCAGGTTGTAAAGCGTCCACGGGGAGATGGTCAGGAAGAAGGCCAGTAGCAGGGCTGCGCCATACCTGGCCGCACGGCGCAGACCGTGCCGGAGCGCCAGATCAACGATCAGCAGCGCCGGTATCGCCAGCTGGACGGCGCGGGTCAGCGCCCCCAGCGCCAGCAACGCCCCGGTTGCCAGCATCAAGCGTTGGTCAGGATTTGCAGCGCGTTCAAGCCATAGCGCCAGTGCCCAGGTCAGCAGAAAGATAGCTGTGGTTTCGGTGGTCAGGTTGCCTGCTTCCACAATGAACGCCGGGTTGACCGCCAGCAGCGCGGCAGCCAGGAGACCGGCGCCCTCCGACCAGCCAGCCCGCCCGATACGGTAGATCATCAGGATGGTGAGCGTCCCCAGGATCACACCCAGCAGGCGGATCACGGGCTGGCTGCTGTCCACCGCGTTTGCGAAGATCGTCTGGCCGATCTCCCCGGCATAGCCGGCGATGAGCAGGAAGAGCGGGCCGGTCGGCGGCGGACCGTCCGTCCGGCCAGTGGTGATCAAAGTCTGTCCCTCGCGGGCGTACCAGCTGTAGTCGCTGCCGCTGACGTCCGGGTCAAAGGGGTAGCTCAGCACATGCACCAGGCGCAGGATCAGCGCCAGCGCGAGGATCACCGCCAGCCGCAGGCGTACTGACTTCAACACCTTGCTCAACTGATCACGTCTCATCCGGTTGTCGCCGTCTTTCTGTTATACTCGTGGCGCGTTTATACCTGAGGACGAGGTATCTCACAAGAACAGTATGATCGGACAGATTCCCCGCCATCAGCTCCGGTGGCTGGTTCTTCTGCTGGTGTCTGGCGTGGCCCTGCTGACCCGGCTGGCGTTGCTTACCCAGATCGAGCATCCCGGTCTGTGGGACCCCACCCATTATTACTTGCTGGGCCGGAACCTGCTGCAGGGGAAAGGTTTCACCATCGATTACATCTGGCATTACCTGAACGGGCCGCCTGCCGGGGTGAGCCACCCGATTGACTACTGGATGCCGCTGCCGGGTATTCTGGCAGCCCTGGGCATGGCTCTCGGTGGCGATTCTGTTCAGGCTGCGATCCTGCCGTTTGCTCTGCTGGGTGCAGTACAGGCAGCGCTGGCAGTATGGCTGGCGGATCAGCTTGACCTGCCGCTCTCCGCCCGGATTCTCGCCGGGCTGGGAACGGCCTTCCTGCCGGACCTGCTGATCGCTTCGCTGCACACGGATACAACCGTCCCGTTCAGTGTGCTGGCCATGCTCGGCCTGATAGCTATGTGGCGCGGCCTGATGTCTGACGGACGCTGGCTGTGGCTCAGCGGCATGTGCAGCGGGCTGGCCCTCCTGACGCGCAACGATGGCCTGCTGCTCCTGCCGGTCTTTATCCTCAGCGCCGGGATCGCTGCTCTGCGAGGTCACCGCGTGCGGCTCTGGCATTATGCAGGTTTCGGGTTGGCCTTTCTGCTGGTCGTTGCGCCGTGGGTAGTGCGCAATGTGCAGGTTCTTGGTATGGCGTGGCCGGGTGGTGCGATCAGCACCGCTTTTACCCGTCACTCTGAAGAGCTGTATGTATATGCTACGCCTTTGACACTTGAGCGTTATCTGGCGGTGGGTCTGGGCAATATGATACAGAAGCGGCTCTTTGAACTGACGGCGAGTCTGAAGTTGATGGCGGCAGTGACCGGCCAGTTCTTTGGTGCCGCGATCGGTGGTCTGGGGTTGCTGCTGGGCTGGGCCTGGTGGAAACGTGGTCGAGAAGGTGATGCGGAAAGCCAGGCGGCGGCTTCGTTGGCGAACCGGCTGTTCTGGCCATTGTTACCGGCGCTGCTGCTGGTGCTCGGCGGCTGGCTCTTTTACGGTCTGGTGACGCCGATACATAGCCAGGGAGGAAGCTTCAAAAAGCTTTATCTGGGTGTGTTGCCGTTGCTGATGGTTGGCGGCGCAGCGGTGGTGACACACTTTGTGCGCCCGCGCGTCGTCCAGTGGGCGCTGAGCGTGCTGGTGATCCTGATGCTGCTGCCGGGCGCCTTTGATATCGTGCGCGATGACTTGAATCTGAACCGGAACTACGCCAGCACGATCTATGGCATTGGGGATGTACTCGCTGATCTCCAGGCTGGCATGGATCGCGAGTTGATCCTGATGACCCGCGATCCCTGGTCAATCAATTACCTGCTCGGCTACCGGACGGTAATGGTTCCGGAAGAAGACCTGGAGACGATCCTGGCTGTCGCTGACCGGTACGGCGTGACCCACATACTGCTGCCCGTGCCACGGGCGGCCCTGGAAGGCATTTACGCGGGGACTGCCGCCCACCCCCGCCTGCAGCTGGCCGCGTCAGTTCCCGATACGATCTACCGCATCTACGCTGTGCTGCCGCCACCCTGATCGCTCACAGGATATCCAGTGGATCGATGTCCAGGTGCCAGCCCTTGGCCAGGCTGATACCCGCAAAGATCGGGATGGGGTCAGCGGAGCGGACCAGCACATGCCAGCGGTAAGCGCCTTCCAGCTTGCTGAAGAAACAGGGCGCCGGCCCAACCAGGGTTGTGGCTTCCAGCTTCAATTCCCGGATGCGGTTCTGCAGGTAGCGGGCGGCGTCTTCCGCCTCGCGCTGGGTCTCCGGGGCGCTGCGGCCACGGATGAGCAGGCGGACCAGGCGCCGGAAAGGGGGGTAGCCCAGTTCCCGGCGCTGCTCCAGTTCGCTGGCGTAGAAAGCCTCGTAGTCATGAGCGGCGGCGGCGCTGATGGCCAGATCATCAGGGCGATAGGTCTGGATGATGCCATGTCCGGGCTGTAAACCACGCCCGGCACGCCCAACGACCTGGGTCAACAGCTGGAAGGTGCGTTCCCGCGCACGGAAGTCTGGCAGGGCCAGCCCTACATCGGCGTTGAGCACACCGACCAACGTCACGCCCGGCAGGTCTAGCCCTTTGGCGATCATCTGGGTGCCGATTAGTACGCTGGCCTCCCGGCGGGCAAAGCGTTGCAGGATGGCGTCATGTTCGCGGTGGTGGCTGGCCGTATCACGATCCCAGCGGATGGAAACTGCAGCCGGTAGCAGCTTGCCCAGTTCCGCCTGGACGGCCTCTGTGCCCGCGCCAAAGTGCCTGATCCGGCGGCTGCCGCAGGCGGGGCAGGCGGCGGGAATGGGCCGCCGAAACCCGCAGTGATGGCAGCGCAATGCCTCTCCAGCCTGGTGGTAGGTCAGGGGCATCTCGCAGCGCGGGCAGGCGGCGACATAGCCGCAATCCCGGCAGAACACATAGCTGGCCGTGCCCCGCCGGTTGAGAAACAGGATGGCCTGCTCGCCGCGAGCGAAAGTTGCCCTGAGCGCTTCCTGCAGCGCCCGACTGAACATGGAGGTATTGCCTGCCCGTAACTCTGCCCGCATATCGACGATGTCGACTTCCGGCAGGTCAACGGTCAGGGCGCTGCCAGGATCAGCGGGGTGATACAGGGCCGGGCCGCCCCCGGTCGGAGTCTCCAGTATGCGCTGGCGGTGACCCGCCACCCGCACCGGCAGAATGATCCGCTGGTACAAACCGCGCCGGGCGGCATACATACTTTCGATGGATGGGGTGGCGCTGCCAAGGATCACAATACCCCGGCTACGGCGAGTCAGTTCGATGGCTGCTTCGCGGGCATGGTAGTAGGGCGGCGGCAGCGGCGGTGACTGCTTGTAGCTCTGATCGTGCTCCTCATCCAGGATGACCAGCCCCAGGTCAGGCAGGGGGGTGAACAGGGCTGAGCGCGTGCCGACGATCACCTTGAGTTCTCCGGCGCGCGCCCGGCGCCAGGTATCGAAACGTTCGCCGGGCGTCAGATCACTGTGAATCACGGCGACCTGGCCGGGGAAGCGGGCAGCAAACCGTCCAACGGTCTGCGGGGTCAGGGCGATTTCGGGCACCAGCACGATCGCCTCACGGCCATGGGCCAGGGTGTGCTCCACCGCGCGCAGATAGACTTCGGTCTTGCCGGAGCCGGTGACGCCATGCAGCAGGAAGACATGCGGCTCATCCGGGGTAGGGGAGACGCCCTCCCATTTGAGAGCGTCCATGTGCTCGCGCAGGCGTTCCCAGGCGGCCTGCTGATCGGGGGTCAGCGTTGGCGCGACGGTCGGCGCAAAGTCGCGCCCGGCCAGCGGATCGCGCCACTCTTCGTTTTCCGCGAGGACGATCAACCCGTCCTCTTCCAATTCTTTGAGCAGGTTCAGGCTGGCGCCTGTCTGGGCATAGATCCAGTTGATCTTGACCGGCTGGCCTTCACGGGCCAGCAAGCGCAGCACGCTCAACGCCTTGATCCCACCGCGTAGCGCGATCAGGCGGGCCATCAGCGCAGCGGGATCGGGTTGTCCGTCAGGCAGCAGATAGCGGGCGGAAAGCGCCACGGTAGCCGGTTGATCTTCGGCCCGGATTAACCCTTTTTCCAGCAAGGTGCGGGCGATGGCGCTGTCCAGGGCTTGCGCTGGCAGGGCGCCTCCCGCCGCCAGCAATGCTTCTAACGCCTGTTTCTGCCGCGTTGCCCGGTCAAATTCACCTTCCGCCAGCTGCTGGGCCATGCGCTCATTGGGTACGGTCAGTTCCAGCCAGGTGCTGGGAGGAGTGAGCGTGATGTCCCCCGCGGCGGCCAGTGTGCGCAGGATTT
The DNA here is from genome assembly GCA_013178165.1 of Anaerolineae bacterium. NCBI lineage: Bacteria > Bacillati > Chloroflexota > Anaerolineae > Anaerolineae bacterium. Next base: position 17,217 of record JABLXG010000014.1, on the reverse strand, counting down.
GCTCGGAACAGCCGGCGGCCCGGCACACACTGGCGACAGTTGGTTGGCGTACCGGCGAGGCCAGCAGGACTTCCAGGACACTGGCACGGCGGCTTTCGCGGCCCAGCCGCGTGGCAATCGCCTCAATGCGCTCAGCGGGGATCGCCAGTCGGGCCGTGCGCACCTTGCGCGGCTGGACACGGGGTGGGGCCAGCACGACTTCGCGGTGAATCAGTTCGTGGCGTGCCAGGCTTTCCGCGGCCTGTTGCCAGTTGTGGCCGCGCATGGCCTGGTTAAGCTGGCGTCCACGCAGCGGCCCGCGCCGCGCCAGCAGGCGCAGGAGCAATGTGGCTTCCTCACTGAGGTCACCCAGCGCTTCACCGGCGTTGGCGATCACCCATTTTCCGGCTTCGGTCAGGCTGAGCTGGATATCGGACTGCCCGGCGATTCCGGGTGGCAGGAAGAGCCACAGGCAGGTTCCCAGCGGGGCTAGCGTTGTCTCGCTCAACCAGCGGGCGAGCTGGAGATGGGGCATCCCCAGGGCCGGCGTCGAATCCAGCAACTCTTTGATCGGCTTGGTTTCGGCGACCGGGCTGTGCTGGGAGAGAGTAAGCACAATGCCCGGCTGATCGGCTGTGCCGAAGGCAACACGCACCAGATGCCCCGGCTGAATCTTACCGGCAAGCTGGACCGGGATGTGGTAGTGAAAAGTGCTGTGCACCGGGACGTTGACGGCAACTTCAGCGTACATGCGGCGATCTAACCAGAATATCCGGCATGAAACGGCCTCGCATGCCTGCAGGCCGTCCGTCCGGCAAGCGATGTGGCCATCAACAAGCGTTCAATTAGCCCGCGCAAAGAAGACTCCTGCCCCATAACCGACGACATGTCGGTAGTCGCCGGCGGTGTCACCTGAGGTGGCATAGTGCAGGATGGATGCTGAATCGGCGCCCAGATCGCGGGCTGCCCACATGACTGCCGCAATCGCGGCGCGCCCACAGGCCCCCTCACCGGGCTGGCCGCCCTCCTGAAGGACGCCGCGCGGGTCGAAATTGCGCACATGGGCCAGCGTAGCCTGGTCGAGCCGCTGAGCCATCTGCTGTGGGAAGAAGTGAGACAGGTCTGAGCTAGCCACCAGCAGCGCACGTCGATCCTTGAGAACGCGGGCCAGGGCATGACCCAGTTGCTCGATCAGGTCTTCCGTCTGGTGGATGATCATGATCGGCAGGATGGCGAATGGGTGTGGCAGGACGCGCTGCAGGAAGGGTAATTCGATCTCAATGGCATGCTCCTGGTCGCCCCGGACAGCCGCCAGCGGCACGATTTCTGCCAGTGTGTGCAGAGTCTTCCGGTCCACAGGCACGATGCCCAGCGGCGTCTCATAGGCGTCATGGGCAGTGGTGGCAAAGGGACTGTCATAAAGCTGATAGGGGGGGCGGTGATAGGGGCACAGGATGGCGACGACTTCCGGCTGGAGATCGCCCACCAGCTTGAAGGCATAGCCGGCGACCGGCCCGGAATAACGCAGGCCCGCGTGTGGGGCCAGCAGGCCGATGATGCGACCCTCTGGGGCGGCGGGTTTAGCCTGAGCCAGGAATCCATCAACCATCTGGCGCAGGGCCTGCGCATCAGCGGGGTACCAGGTTCCGGCCAGAGGGGATGGTCTGACATCTTTGATCGTTGCCGCCATAGCGTATTCTCCACGTCTCCGATCGACCAGCCTGTTATCCTGATTATACAGCAGGTGCGTCGCCCCGGGCGCCCGATCGGGAGTGGATAAATTCAAGGGCATATGAAATCTCGGACATGGGCCGGATGGGTTGGGAACTGGCGTTTGTAGCGTTGGCGGCGGTTCCAGGCATACACAAAGAGCTTGATAGCGGTGCGCAGTGCCTGAATACACCGCGAGAAACAACGCGACTTGCGGGCGAGCCGTGCCAGATAATGGCGCAGTTCAGCGTTGTCAGCCTCTACCGAACAGGTCTGGCTCTTATCGACCACGGCCACGTGCTGGCCGGGGGTGTAAATCAGGGTCTCATAGAGCGTATAGCCATCGGAGTAGTAGCGTGTCGCCTGGGGACTGCGGTCCAGCATGGCTTGCAGGGCTTCGGGCGTGCGCGGAGAGGCCACCGCCCAGCCGACAATGCAGCGACTGGCTCGGTCGACCTGGGTCAGGATGTAGGCTTCGGTTTTTTTCTGCCCGACAAAGGTGAACAACTCATCTAACCCGGGTCGTTGGGCTGCGGAGGACGCTCCGGAAGGCGGGTGCCATAGGCGTTGACCCAGTTCATCACCGTGCGGTGGGTGATGAACTGGGTCCGCCCAATGCGCCGAAAATTCATCCCATCCACATACTCTGCAAGGCCTGGCGGTGCAGCTCGTCGCTGTGGCCACGCGGGCTGGGGTTGGGCGTGTATTTCCGCTGGCAGTGCTGGCATTTGTACCGCTGGCTACCCGAGGCATTCCGCCCGGCCTTGACCTGGCGGTCGGTTTGGCGACAGTAAGGGCATGTGATTGGGGCTATGTCCATGTCCTGTCTGTTTTCCACTCCCCGATGACACCCACCCTGGTGACCAACTGCGTGTCCTCTTCTACTTAGAGCAGGAGGTGCAGGACGGCCTTAGCACCCGCAACAACCACCCGCCCTTCTCCAAGGAAGTGCATTTTGTGGAGATCGACAGCGCAGGGAGCCTGCGCCACCATCGCCGTCTAAACTGCTGCAGACCCGCTATCATGGCAATGTGCAGTTAGATGCCCAGCGCCTGACCAGCCAGGTAGATCAGATCGTGGATGAGATTCTGCAACACCTCACCAGCCTTACGGGGTGTGAGGTGGAAGTGTCGCTGGAGATCCGCGCCTGGTGGCGCGACGGCTTTGACGAAGCTATTATACGCACCGTCACCGAGAACAGCAGGACACTGAAGTTCAAAGGCTACGGCTTCGAGCGCGACTGATCGCCTGAGTCAATGTATACAGGGGCGGGTTACTAAATGGCCCGCCCTTGTCACGGCAATTGCACACTAAACATTAAGGGTTTATAAAATTTGTATGACTAAGTTTCTCTTCGAACAGATCGGATGGATCATAGCAGCAGCAAAAAGGAGAGAGACCTATGACTGTCGAAGAGAAACTGGCACATTGAGAACAGTCTGCATTGGGTACTTGACGTCAGTTTCAACCAGGACCGGAGCCATATTCGTCGCGACCATGCCCCTGAAAATACGGCCTTGATCCGTCACGCAGCCCTAAACCTGCTTGAGTATGAACCATCCAATGAAATGCGCTCGCCGCAAAAGAGCTAGCTGGGACGATAACTACCTCCCTAAAGCCCTTTCCGTTAACGTTCAGGATGCGATTGCCACACTAAGGAGATGATGCCCATGCCGCTTGACGTAAACGCCCTGCGCGCCCAGTTCCCGGCCCTGAACCGACCGGTCGCACCCGGCGGCCCGCTGCCCGTTCACTTTGACAACCCCGCCGGGACGCAGGTTCCCCGGCGCGTGATCGACGCCGTCGCCGAGTATTACATCACCATGAACGCCAACCACGGCGGGGCGTTCGCCACCAGCCAGCGCAGCGATGCGATGCAGATGGCAACGCGGGAGATTGCTGCCGACTTTCTGAACGCTTCCCGCCCGGAAGAGATCGTCTTCGGCCCGAACATGACCACGCTCAACTTTGCCCTGAGCCGGGCCATTGGCCGAACCCTGCAGCCCGGCGACGAGATCGTGGTCACACGCATGGATCACGACGCCAACATCGCCCCCTGGATGCGCCTTGCCAGCGATCAGCAGCTGTCACTGCGCTGGGCCGACTTCGACGTGGAAACCGGTACGCTGGATATGGCCAGCCTGGAGGCGGCGATCACACCCCGGACGAAGGTCGTCGCCACCGTCCACGCCTCTAATGCCCTGGGCACGATCAACCCTGTCGACTGGATCGCCCGGCTGGCTCACAGCGTCGGTGCATTGCATGTGGTAGACGCTGTGCAGAGCGCACCGCACATCCCCATCGACGTGCAGGCCATCGGATGTGACTTCCTGATCTGCAGCGCCTACAAGTTCTTCGGCCCGCACATCGGCGTGATGTACGGCCGCTACGATCTGCTGGTGGCGTTGCCCGCTTACAAAGTACGTCCGGCCCAGGATACGCCTCCCTACCGCTGGGAGACCGGCACGCCCAGCTACGAGACCTGGCACGCTACCGCCGCTGCACTGGACTATCTGGCCGAGATCGGCGCAACGTACGGTGGCGAGTACAGCAGCCAGTTTCCAGGTCTCAGTGGGCGGCGGCTCCAATTCAAGACGGCAATGGCGGCCCTGAGCGCCTATGAGCGCGGCCTGGTGGCCCACCTGATCGACGGGTTGATGCGCCTGCCGGGCGTCCGCATCTACGGTATCACCGATCCGGCGCAGTTCGCAGAGCGGGTGCCGACAGTCATCTTCACCCTGGCCGGGCATACCCCACGTGCTATCGCCGAGCATCTGGCTGCCCGGAATATCTACGTCTGGGATGGCGATTATTACGCCGTCGCGGTGATGGAACGGCTGGGGCTGGCCCGGAGCGGCGGCGCAGTGCGTGTTGGCCTGGTGCACTATAATACGCACGACGAAATCGACCGCCTGCTTGATGCGCTGGACAGCCTGTAGAAACCTGCACAAAAGGAGAGAAAACTATGCCACTGCTGAATATCCTCAAAATCGCGGCGGCGGTGCTCACCATCGCTACCGGCCTGCTGGGACTGATCCGGCCCCGCGCCATCACCGGCTTCATCGGGCTGGAAGCGCCCGGCGCACGCGGCGTCTCTGAACTGCGCGGGGTGTTCGGCGGGCTGTTCATCGGGATGGGCCTGGCCCCCCTACTTTACGCCACGCCGGAGACCTATCGGATGCTCGGCCTGGCGTACCTGGCGATCGGCATCGCACGCACCTTCTCGATCGTCTACGATCGCTCGACGGAACGCTCCAACCTGATCAGCCTGGCCGTGGAGTACGTCTTTGGCATTTTGCTGCTGCTGTAAAGCCAGGAAACCAGGCGGGCGTGGAGATCAGCCACGCCCCGCCATACCCTAGCTGTGCCCGTGCCGCCGGGGAGAGTCTTCGTCTTCCATCTCTTCGATCAGGCTGGCCGAGAGTTCCCCGTCGTCCGTGAGGCGCACGGGGTAATCGGCCAGGTCTTCATTCTTGCGCTTGGCAGGCCGCAGACCGGTATCGTCCGCGGGCAGTTCGCCCCGCAGCCGCGCCCGTTCCAGCTCGCGCTGAATCTCGCGCTCGCGGCGCTCTGCTCCGGAGCCGTACTTTTGCTGGTAATCCATGTAATGGGCCACGATGCCGATCCCCCAGCCCAGGGTGACGATCAACGGCCACGGGAATCCACCGCCCGCTAGCAACCAGATGACCCACAGCAACAGGTTAACCATCAGGAAGATCACGCTGTGAATCCGTAAGTCGGCCTGTTCCTTGAGTCGTTTCTCCACCCGGCGGCGAATCTTTTCCTCTTCAGTTAGTGGCTGGCGGCGACGGGCGCGCATTGCTTCACCTCCTCCCAGCGATCCCATATTCCCCGTGATCCGCTCCCCGAGCTGTTCCGCCCAGTCCTCGATCGATTCCGCCCAAGCCTCAACCTTCTCCTCGATGATGTCGCCAAGATCGTCCAGATCAGGCTCATCATCATCCAGAAAGCGCCGGGGCGGCGAGGGCCGTCGTGCAGGCGGGGGCGGGACCGGCGGCAGCGTCTCAGCAAAGCCGGGGCCGGGCGAGCGCTTTGTGCGTTGAGCAGCAGAGGGCTGCTGTCCGGCGCCCGGCGCTGACGGGGACTCGCCCAGCGCAGCGCGGAAAGCCTCCAGCAGCGCGTTGGGCGTCGGGTAACGGTCGTCAGGCTTCTTGGCCAGCGCCCGGATGAGGACGGCTTCCACCGCCGGCGATACCGAAGGGTTGACTTCACGCGGCGTGGGCAGCGGGGCGTAGATGTGGTCATGTACCACGGAAAACGGCGTATCGCCGGGGAACGGCACGCGCCCCACCACCAGTTCGTACAGCACCACCCCCAGCGAATAGACATCCGTCCGCGCATCCAGTTCGGCCTGACCCAGCGCCTGCTCCGGCGAGATATAGTGCGGCGTGCCGATGATCGTACCCTGGCTTAGGGTGGACGATCCCCCGGCGGCCAGCCGGGCCAATCCAAAATCAGTCAGGTAAGGGGTGCCGCGGGCGTCGATCAGAATGTTAGCGGGCTTGACGTCGCGGTGCAGCACGCCGTGTTCATGGGCATAGGTCAGCGCGTCAGCCACAGCCGTCATGATCCGCACGACTTCGGGGAGCGGGAGCGGCCCCCGCCGCAGCCGATCTTCCAGCGTCTCCCCTTCCACATACTTCATGACCAGGTAGGGGGAGCCATCATGGTCGTCGAAATCGTAGACCGGGACGATATGCGGGTGATCTAGGCGGGCGATGATGCGCGCCTCCCGCTGGAAACGCGCCAGGAAGTTTTCCTCGGCGGAAAGTGTCTGGTGCATAACCTTGATCGCTACATAGCGATCCAGGCGCGGCTGATAAGCCCGGTAAACGGTCGCCATCCCGCCTGCACCCAGCTGCTCGACAATCTCATACCCGCCCAGCACATCACCCGGCTGCAACATGTGGCACGCTCCGCCAGTCCTGGCTAACTCCAACGCCTGTATTGTACGCGGCAAGTGCAGAAGTCAAAACCATGTCCGGGCAGCGCCTATTCCCCCCAGACCACGCTACCCGTCCCCACGTTGGCGCTGATGTCCTGTACCATTCCATTGACGCTCATGATCAGCGTCCGGCCATCAGCCAGACGGACGATCGCCGCCGACCGCGCCGCGTTCCAGATCACGTTCAGTGCCGGTCCGCCGCCCGCTCCCACCACTGCACGCGGTTCCTGCCCACCGCTGTAGACATAGAGGTTGACCTGCGGCGGTCTTTCCGCGCCGCCCGCCGAAGGCCCGCCAAAGAAGGCGATCCGGCCATCCGGTAACTGAACCGCATCCTGTATCCACAGGCCCTGGGCCCGGCCATCCAACAATACGTCCAGCGCCCCGCTTTCGGGGTCAGCCCAGCCAAGCGCCGCCGCCCCGATATCCCGGTACAGGCCGCTGACCAGGACATAGCGGCCATCTAGCGACCAGGAACCGTTCTCAAACGGCAGAATTGGAAATGGCTCCGCCCAGGCTTTATGATCCGGCGGGATCACGACCAGTTGCCCGCTAAAGCCACCCGCCCGATCCTGGCTCACCAGCAACCGGCGGCCGTCCGGAGACCACGCGAAGTCGCGCACCATACGCGCCAGGTCGCGGCCCCGGTTGTACTCGTAACGGTTCTCCAGCGCGTGGTAGGTATCCTGATTCTGGCTGTCCGGACGCAGTGTCCAGACCCACAGGCCATCGCTGGGTGTATCACCAACAGGCTCGCCACGGCGTGCGCCGGGCGTTTCCGCCACAAAGGCCACCGCCAAGCCATCCGGCGACCACTTCACGCTAGTGAAGCGGATGGTCGCGCTGGGCAGCGGCGAGCCGATCAGCGTCTGCGCCCCCACCCGCAGCGTGTAGCCGAAGCCAGGATGAGCTGCATCCTCGTCCTGAACCGCCGCGATCTGCCCACCGGGGCCGTAATCCAGCGCCAGGGTCGAAGCGCCAGCCTCCGCCGGGCGCAACACCGCCAGACTGCGCGGATCAACCACAAAGACATCATGCGGCATGGCCAGCATCCCGCCCGGCAGCGCAAAGGCGACAGCGGTTGCAGCTGACGTGGGCGTAGGCGGGATCGGCAGCGGTGTAGGCGGCAGGACTGGCGGACGCGGGGTCGGTGTAGGAATGGCAGTCGGCGATGGCGACGGCAGGGCGAACGTCGGCGGGAGGCCCAGATCGGGCACACGGGTCACCTGCGGCGGGCGAGTCGCCACCGGGAAGCTCTGGATCGTCAGCGGGATGGCCGTGTTCGTCGGTGGCGCGGTCGAGGTTGGCAGCAAAGTTGAGGTCGCCGTCGCGCTCCCGGTTGCTGAAGGCACAACGACAGGTGTGTGCGTCAACGTGGGTGTCAGGGTCGGCATCGCTGTCTTGGTGAACAATGCCGTTGGTGAGACAGCCTGCGTCGCAGTCGCCGTGCGGGTTGGCGCCTGCACCATAGATGGCGTATCTGTCGGCGTACGGCTTGGCAGCATAGTTTTGGTGGGGAACGGCGTAGTCGTTGGAGAGGAGATCAGGGTGGGTTTGGCCGTTGCCGTGCGGGTTGGCGGTGGCGCAGCGGTGGGCAGGGCGGTTGGTGTCAACGAAGCCGTTGGCGGAGGCGGGGCAGTTCGGGTTGGCAGAGGCGTCGCCGTCGCGCTTGGTGACGGGGTTACAGTCGGCAGGAGTGTTCGGGTTGGCGTAGCAGAAGGCCTGGTGGTCGCTGTCGGCGACCGGGTCAGCGAAGGCGTCGCGCTGGACGTCGGCGAAGCGGTGGGTGTGGCCGTCACCGTCCAGGTTAGCGATGGTGTGGCGGTCAACGTAGGTGGCAGTGTCGCCGTAGCAGTAGCGGTCGCGGTGGCTGTCGCTGTAGCGGTTGGCGTGCGGGTCGTGGTGGCCGTCCGGGTAGCCGTGGGAGACGCTGTCACGGTCAGGGATACCGTCACAGTAGGCGACGCTGTGACGGTGGAAGACGCCGTCACAGTGGGTGACGCCGTCACAGTGGGTGACGCCGTCTCCGTAGGCGACGCCGTCACAGTGAGTGACGCCGTCTCCGTAGGCGACGCTGTCACAGTGAGTGACGCCGTCACCGTGAAAGAAGGAGTCGGGGTTGCCGATGGAGTCGGCGTAAGGGTCGCGTACAGCAACGCCAGTGGCGTCGCGCTGGGCGGCAATGACGGCACAGGCGTGGGCGATCTGACAGGCGTATGGCTCGGCGTATGTGTCGGCGCCAGGGTTGGCGTGGCGCGTGGCACACCGATCGGCAGGTTGCAGCCAAGGGCTGTTCCCACCATGATCAGCAGCAAGAATCCCGCCTGGAGTCCGAGCCTGCGCTTCATACCCTCATTATAGGCGACCCTCGCCCCTCCGACCCGACGGTCGGGCGATGGATTCCTGCCGCCTGGCGGACGCTATACTTCCGCTAGCCCGCTCCCATCATCGGGATGCGCTCGCTCGCCAGTGTACGGTACACCTTGAGCAAATCGACCGTAAGGCAGGAGTGCACCGGCAGCACCATCAGCAGGTCGCCAACCCGCGCCTGTGCCAGCAAGTCATCGCTGGCCCGGATGACGCCATGTTCCTGCGACAGGCTGGCTACATAGCATCCCGGCAGCGGCGGCCCCCATCCTCTGCTTTCGTCCGGCAGGGCCACCGCGCCATAGCTGATTGCCCCATCATCAAGCGCCAGCCGTTCCTTGGAAAGGTGCACCGCGCCACCGTAGATCACGATCCTGCGATCACCGGGATGGATAGCCACCACCGGGCAGGCCACGGCGACCGCCACATCTTCCACCCGGCACGCCCCGATCTGCACCTGCATCATATCGTAGAACACAAAGTTACCGGGCCGAACTTCGTCCACACCGGCGAAACCTTCCACCACCGAGCAGCAGGGCGTATCGCCCACAGAGGTCTGCAGACCGCTGAACCCGGCCTGTTCCAGTGCACCGCGCGCAACGCGGATCCGCCCAACGGTCGCGGCGAAAATCGAGCGCAGTTCTGCCACGGACCGCGCCTGGTAACTATGGCCAGCATGAGTCAACACACCACACAGTGTCATCTGCCGGCCTGCCTCAACCGCCCTGGCCACCCTTTTCAGATTTTCAAGATCGTCCCAGCGGAGGCCGGTGCGCCCGTAGCCCGTATCGACTTTGAGCCATACCATCACCGGAAAAGCCAGCCGTTCGGAAAGGAAACGGACTGTCTCCACCGATTCGACCAGCAGATGCAGATTGATCGCCTTTGCCAGGGCGTTGATCGCCTCAATCTCCCGCCAGTTGACCGGGAAGGCGATCAGGATGTCCCGCCAGCCGTGCGCGGCGAAGTACCGGGCCATGCTAACCGACGAGACCGCGATTGCCGTCACGCCTTCCGCACGGAACCACTCCCCGATGACGGCGGACTGGTGCGTCTTGAAGTGCGGGCGGAAGCGCACCCCCGAGCGACGCGCCTTTTCCGCCATACGGGCGATGTTGCGGCGGGCAGTCTCTTCGTTCAGAAGGGCGGTTGGTCTGGTGATATCGGACAACATGCTCAGTCTCCCCGGTGCAAAAGAAGCGCGGACAGGCCCCAATTCTAGCCCGTCCGCGCGATCTTGCCGCCCGGCGACCGGGATCAGCCGGTCACCACCTCGTAGGCCACACCCTCCAGTACCACGATCACCCGCTCACCCAGGGCAAAGAAGTCGGCCAGAGCCGGCTGCTGCGCCAGCAATTCGAAATACGCCTCGCTGAGGAACTCAACCTTCTGCGTGGTCATCTGCGTCGGGTCATAGGCGGTGTCAATCCACACGCCCTCGCGCAGGACAAACGCCCTGTCACGCACCTGGCGGATAACCTCACGTGTATCAATCAATTCGCCGGATTTGGTCTGCACCATCGTTGGCATCGCCGCCGGCGCTTCCGCGCTCCGCGCCCCGCCGATCGCCTCCGCCGCGTCAACGGCTGCTGCCCCCGCCGACTGGCTGAAGGCCAAGTCCATGCTGGACTGCGCTTCCCGCAGGATGACATCGCGCCCGGCCTGGGTGAAAATGTCTTCTTCCTGGATCAGGAAGGACGTGTAAGGCGTGATGATCCCATAGCGAAGGCTCAGGCGGATCACGCTATCGACCAGTTCCTTGTTCTCGCCCTGCAGTCGGATCTGGTCCAGCAGAGCGCCGATGCGCCGGGTGGCCCACAGGCGCGGGATGAAGGCTTCAGCGTCCGTGCCGGAGCCGCCGCCAGCGCGATCGGGGAAATCCAGCCCATCGTAGACGAATGTCTGGCGCTCACCATTGACATCGCCACTCAGGCGGATCGTCACATCCCGACCGCTGCCACGGTAGCGCCCGACGATCACCATCTGCGTCCCGGCGAACAGATCGGGCAGCGGCTCGGCGGGATACATGTCCTCAATCATCATCCCGTCAAAGTCCAGGGCGATATCGGTCAGCACAGGCGCATTCACCTTGGCATACCACGCGCCAATTTCCTCGTCGATGCGCTCGCCGGAGCGCACGTAGGCGCTGGTGCCGCGATTCTCCTGGGCCAGCCGGTCCAGCAGGAAGGTATCGACGTCATCACCCACACCGAAACTGAACAGCCGCACATTCTGCGGGGCCTTGGCACGGACATTTTCCAGGATGCGGTCGATGGCGGTCTCGCCCTCGGTCGGCAGGCCATCGGTGACAAACAGGAGCACGGTCGCCCGTTCTGGATCGACCATCTCCAACGCCCGGAGCAGCGCGCCGTTGATATCCGTCCCACCGATGGCCTCCAGGCTGTTGACCCAGCGGGCGGCAGCAGCCCCTTCCGCTGGCGGCTGGAGCGTATTGGCGTAGATGCGGCTGCCGGTGCTGAACACGATCATGTTGAAACGGTCTTCTGCATTAAGATTCTCGAGGATGTATTCGACCGCCGTGCGGGCCTGATCCCACTTTTCACCGGCCATACTGCCCGACTGATCCAGCACGATCAGCACATCCTTGGGGATGACGACTTCCGCCCTGACCTCCACCGGCGGAGCGATGAGCAGCATAAAGAAACCATCCTCGTCGGCGCTCTCGCGGTAGGTCAGCAGGTTAAGAGCGATATCCTCCGGCGAGACAGTATAGTAGAGGCTAAAGTCCTTATCAGGGAGGACGTTATATTCCTCATACCCCACACGGGCATGGAATTCGTCTGTCTGGTCAACAGCAATGCGATGGCTGGGACTATAAACCGTCTGCATCGGATCGTTGGAGGTGATCTCAACCGTCACGGTCACTTCTTCCAGCGGGCGGGCGCTGAAGCGTTCCGTGTTGAGTGGATACACGTAATGCACCAGACCACTATCGACTTCCAGCACCTGCTGGTATTCGATCTCGATCCGGCGTTGCTCGCCCGGCGGGATGGGGAACACGTTAGCGCGGATGGCGTTCGTGCCCACGTACTCCAGCAGCGCTGGATCGCGCCACTGGCGCACGATGTCGTTGTAGATACGCCGGGCTTCCTCCGCTTCCAGGAGTTGCGGTTCGATCGGGCGACCATCCACCCACATTGTAAAGTCGCTCACGGTGGCGCCCTGCGGCAGCGGGAACATGTATGTGCCTTCGACCACTGCCTGCCCCTCGTTGACAAACAACTGGTCGATGCGGGTTGTCGCGACCTGATTGTCGATGGTCACATGTACGCGGTGATATTTGATCGTCAGCCAGGGTGGATCAGTGACGGGGCCGGGGATTGGCGGCGGCAGAGGGATGATGATGCCATCCGCCAGGGCGGGCCAGACCGTCGTCAGCAGCAGCAGGAGCGTGCTCAATACCAGAACTGCGCGTTTCATAAGCCACCTCACCAGAACATCAACGGCCAGATCGAGTGCTCTGGCTACTAGACGTACTCCCCCGCCGGAAAGTTCCCTGCTTTTTCCCTTCCCGCGGCCTCCATTCCCGGCCACCCGCCCCCCTGATCTCTGTTTGACAGCCTCCCTCATTGCTCCTATACTTCCCATCGTCAACGACAAGGTCTTATCAGGCGAGACTCCCCTCTCCCTGCCCGGATGAGGAGGCATCAGATGCAAGCGAACGGCGGCATTCGGCTCGTTGTTCGACGTGGCCCGCAGCCCAACCAGACGTATGAACTGAGCAAAGACATCATCGCCCTGGGGCGCGATATCACCAACGACATCGTGATCAACGATCCGGAGGTCAGTCGCCATCACTGCCGGCTGACCCGAACCCCGACCGGCTACACGCTGGAAGATCTCGGTTCCACCAATGGGACGTTCGTCAACGGCCAGCGTCTGACCGGGGTGCGCCCGCTGCTGAACGGCGACACGATCGGCCTGGGCGAGACGGTTACCCTCTCCTACGAGGCCCGGATCAGTCAGGTTCCCGGTGTAGCGCAGCAGGAGACCATGATCGGTGCAACGGCTCGCCCGCCCGCCTACGGGCCGCAGCCCGTCGTCCAGCCGGAGCCTTACGCACCGCCCGTCCGCCAGCCACCAGTTGAGCCATACGTGCAACCACAGTATAGCGCCCCCGCCCGGCCCTACGCGGAGGAACAGGCGGGCTACGAATACTACGAAGAGCAGCCTCAGGCCAGCAACACCGGGCGCTGGATCGCCATTGGCTGCGGCTGTCTGGTGCTGCTGTGCATTGTTTCCATCGCCATCATCGGCTTCGTCATCGACTACCTCAACCTGTGGTGCGATCTGCCGCTGATGCCGGAGCTGTTCAATCTGCAGTGCCCGCAGAACATCGGCCTGCTGCTGCCACTCCTGCTGCCCATCCTCTAGCGCCAGGACCAAGCCCCGTGACAAAAAGCCCCGCCATGCCCGGCGGGGCTTTTTGCTGCGTCGCGGCGGACCAGACCTCAGGGCACGATGAAAGCCACTTGGTACGGCTCCTGCAGGTAGTTGCCGTCCAGCCCAACGATCACCAGGCGCAGGTAGTAAGTGCCGGAGGGCAGACCGGCTGCCGCCAGCGTTTCCAGCTGGCCGTTAATCACGGCATTGCTGTGCGGCTGGCCCAGCGTTACCCACTCCGGGAAGGCCGGACCGCGAATTTCCAGCTTGTAGTACGCGGCTTGTTGCGGCGTGAAATTGGCCGTGCCGATGATCGGAATCTCCGTCCTGACCTCCTGACCAGGCGCAGGGGACGTGATATAGGCTTCGACAACCGCCGGGCCGCCGCTGCCCAGCACCAGCAGCTCCGCCGTGCACGGCAGGGTCGGCAGGATTGGCACGTTGTGCGCCTGCGCCCAGGCTGCCGCATAGATGGCATCGCGTGGATCGGGCGGTGGGCCGATGAACAGTAGCGTCTGAGCACCGGGAACCATGGCCGGGTCGACTTCATTGGGGATCAGGCAGTAGCGCGGCGGAACTTCCGGCAGGGTTGGATCGGTGCGGCTGACCAGCGCCTGGGCCAGATCAGGCGCCAGCGGCTTGACCAGCGCCTGGAACAGGCCATCTTCTATTTCGTTCAGTTGCGGGCCATAAGCATCCGGGTCAGGCGTCACCAGCGGCTGAGAAAGCGGTGTGCTGCCCGCCGTCAGGCCACCCTGCCCGTCAGGAACAAGCGCCGGGCTATCCATGAACCACTCCACCTTTGTGGTTGGGCACTCGGTGGCCGGATCGCGCAGCGTCTGGATCGCGCACACCGGCCGCCGACTCAGACCGGGCGGCGCGGTTAGATAATCCGGCAGGAGTTGCCCGTCCTGGGCCAGTACCGCCAGCAGGTCTGGGTCGGCATACAGGCTGCGCAGGATAGCGTTCCAGATCGGCGCAGCGCCAATCAGGCCGCTGGTGTTGACCATCGCCGAGTTATCGCTGTTGCCGGTCCACACGCCGACAACCACATTATGGGTATAGCCGACTGTCCAGTTGTCGCGGGTATCGTTGGTTGTCCCGGTCTTGACGCTGCTTACAATGTCACCGGTGTAAAGCGGGCTGCGGGCGCCCATAGCCGGCGTGCGGGCTTCGTTGTCGGCCAGAATATCGCTGATCAAGAAGGCGATACGTGGATCCAGCACCGGCAGGCCGTAGGCCATCACGTTGACCGTCCGCGTAGTAGCCTGCCCGCGCGGGCAACCATTCTCGTACTGGTAAACGATGTTGTTATCGCCATCGATGATGCAACGGATCATGGTGGTGGGCACGAGCAACCCGCCATTAGCGAACACGCTGTAGGCGCGGGTCAGTTCCAGCAACGTGACCTCGCCGCCCCCCAGCGTGAGCGATAGCCCATAGCGGGACGCATCATCGCCCAGACTCTGCACCCCAAAACGCTGCATCAGGTTCAACAAATAGGGCACTGTCACCTGCCGCAGAGTCTGCACCGCCGGGATGTTATAGCTGTTGGCCAGCGCATCGCGCAGCCGAACCGGCCCGTGATGGGTGCGGTCGTAGTTGACCGGGATGTAAGGCGGCTGACCCGGTGCTTCCAGGCGCACCTCGGTGTCCCAGAGGATGGTGGCCGGAGTCCAGCCCAGTTCCAGCGCCGCCGCATAGGTGAACGGCTTCATCGTGCTGCCGGGCTGGCGGGGAGCCAGCGCCACGTTCACCCGCCCGTCGATGCTGTCGTCCCAGTAGTCCACGCTGCCTACCATCGCCAGCACCTCGCCGGTCAACGGGTGCAGGATGACCACCGCAGCATTGGTCATGTGGTGCACATCACGCAGCGCAGCGACCTGTTCTTTTGCTGTCCGCTCAGCCAGGTCTTGAAAGCGCAGGTCAACCGTCGTATAGACCTGCAGCCCACCGGTAGCGATGGACTCCGGCGGGTAGCCGAGCATGGCCATGATCGATTCCAGTTCGTTGCGGGCCGCCACCGTAAAGTGCGGGGCAACCAGCGACACATCCGCACTGGCATAGGAAAGCGGCTCACCGTAGGCCGCATACGCCTGTTCCGACGTGATAAAACCATTCTCCAGCATCAGGTCGATCACCAGCCGCCGGCGGGCCAGCACAGCTTCCTGCACAGCCGGGTCAGGATTGAGCGGGTTCAGTTCAGCCGGGGCCTGTGGCAGTCCGGCCAGCAGCGCGGCTTCCCCCAGGGTCAATTCCGCGGCAGGCTTACCGAAGATCGTCTGGCTGGCCGCCTCGATACCATAGGCCAGGTTCCCGTAGTAAATCTCGTTGAGGTAAAGCTCCAGGATGTCATCCTTGCTCATCCTGGTCGTCAGGATGAGCGCCAGGATGGCTTCCTCGATCTTGCGCTGCCAGCTCGGGGCGGTGCGGTACTCATAATCGAAAGCGATGTTGCGCACCAGTTGCTGAGTGATCGTGCTCGCGCCGGAGACAATCCCGCCTTCCTGCGCGTTCTGCAGCGCCGCGCGAATGATACCTGCCAGATCGACACCGGGGTTGCTGTAGAACGTCCTGTCTTCAATGGCGATCGTTGCCCATTTGACGTATTCCGGCAATTCTTCCAGGGTGATGTTCGTCCGGCGACCTTCCTCAAAAATCTGGTAGAGCTCCTCGCCATGGCGGTCGTAGAGTACTGTTGTCTGGAAGGTGTGGCGGGAGGAAAGATCGCCAAGGCGCTGCAGGCCGTCCTCCAGCCGGGCGCTAAGGGCGGTGAAGATGACCAGGCCGACGACAATCACCAGCCCTAAAAAGGCAAGCAGCGCCGCCCCAATCGTGATCAGGCAGCCACCGGAAAACAGCTTGAACTGGCTGCGGCGTCGAGGGCCACGGCGCGGCGGGGCACCCCGGCGACCGGGACGCTGGCCTGACGGGGTGACCGCGTGCATGGCTGGCGGCGTTGGCGGCGATTGCGCTGGCGGCTGCCCGGCCATCGTTGGCGCGGGGAAAGCACCCGGCAGGTCCGACCGGGTCTCAGGAGCGATCACCAGCGGCAACTCAGAGAGCGTTGCCGTTTCATCGTCTGCGCCGCCCGGCGGCAGCATCTCCGGCGGGAGCGACGGCTGGGTTGAGCCGAGAAAGCTCTGCTGCTCGCGGTCTACGCTGTCCTCATTCATATCAACCGCCTTGCCTGCCCCCACACCTGAAAAAGCGACGCCCACCATCCCGGATCTTGCCTGGCAACATACCGCCCCCCTCAGGTGCATTCAGTCACCTGACTCCGGGCGACGCAGCTGCCAGGTTGCCCATCCACCCCCCATTGTAACGCATCCCGCTGCAGGAATTCACTGGCCGGTCAACAGGGTACACAGCGGGGTTGTCGGCGATCGGGCAGCCGCGCCCGTGGCGGCATTCTCGCCTCCCGGTCTCCTGACCATGCGGCATCGGTTCGGCCTCCCCACGGCCACCACGGCTGTTGCAAAGTTCCAAGACAAAAAGGCCTTTCCTGGTTAAGGTAGTGTTGTGCGCCACGAACCCTGCACCAGGAAAGGTCAACATGGACTATACCATAGCCGGAAGCGGACAGATAGAGGCACTTTGCAGGGAGGTAGGGGGGCTCTATGAGCGACTGAAGGGGTTAAAGGATCGGCGAGACCGGCGCGGCGTACGCTATCCGTTGGCAGCGGTGCTGATGATCATGGTGTCAGCCAGGCTTTCGGGAGAAGATGAAGCGCGGGGGATAGCGGAGTGGGCGAAGTGGCGGGCCAAGCCCCTGGCCAAGGCGCTGGGGC